>CATPBY010000329.1 GCA_955652845.1 uncultured Terriglobales bacterium
AGGACAATCTGACCAAGCAGGCCAAGGAAACGCTGGACCAGCTCGCCACCGACGTCCCTAATACCAGAGGTTACATCCTCACCGTTGAAGGGGGCACGGATTCGGTTGGCAGCGCGGACTACAACTATGGTCTGAGCGAACGCCGCGCCGACGCGGTGATTCAGTACCTGGCTTCGCAACACAACATTCCAGCGCATAAGATTTATCTGGTAGGGCTGGGCAAGGACAAACCGGTCGAAGATAACAAGACCCGTGAAGGCCGCGCCAAGAACCGCCGCGTGGATGTGCGCCTGATGACCAATACGGTCGAAGGCTCGATGCCAGCGCCGCAGCCGGCAGACGCTAACCCGGCTCCGCCGTCTTTGTAAACGAGTGTTTTCCCTCCTCCTCCCCCGGAGGACTTCGCCAAAGCAGGCCGCTTCTCCCCCATGGGGCGGCCTGATTTTTTGCAGGCGTGCGCCTCTTTTTGTAAGCGCGGGCGTCCTCGCCCGTGCGACTGCAGACTCCTGATCGTCCGCGCTACAATATGCACATGCATCGCACCGTAGTATTTATAGCTTTGTTGCTGTGCCTGTCGGTGTGGACCGCAGCTCAGTCAGCGCAGGATGAAAATGGTCCAGGCCATAATCAGTCACCCCCGCGATCCGATCGGGATAAAGAAGCCGGAGAAAGTTCCAGTCGCGCGACCCGCATTGATCTGAGTCCTCCAAAGAACGATGCCAAAGACCATCCCAACAGCGGCCCGGCTGTTTTCGATGATGCCGGCGAGCAAAACTCCTCGAGCGATGTCCAGGAATTCCATCCCTGGAATCCGCACAAGGGTCTGAAAGACATCGAGGTGGGCGATTTCTACTTCAGACGTAAGAATTATCATGCGGCACTCGATCGTTATCGCGAGGCGTTGGTGTGGAAGCCGAATGATGCGGTCGCCAACTTCCGCATGGCGCAGTGCTTCCAAAAGCTGGACAATCCCGGCGAAGCCATCGCGCATTATCAGGAATACCTGAAGATCCTGCCTCACGGCCCACTTGCTGACGAAGCGCATAAGGAACTGCAGAAGTTGCAGGCTGCGGGACAAAAAAGCCAGTCATCGAAACCCATGTAGCACGAGAGGATAAGGTAAACCCAGAATAATCTAGACGCGAGCGTCCTGGTTCGTGCTGCTCTTGACTTCTGGTGCTCAATCCGCACGGGCGGAGACGCCCGCGCCTGCAGCTATTTCTCCACTCGAATGAAATCTCCGCTGCTGGCATTTACCGCAACTCGAAGCTTGGCGTCGTCACGACTGCTGCCGAAGATCACATGCCAGATGAGCTCATTGGTGGCGTGGCTCCAGTCGAGAATATAGAAAATCGGGATATCGGGATTCTTTTCAAGGATTTTGTCTCCCCCGTGTTTCTGCGCGGTTTCAAGCGCTTTATCGGAGTCCACTTTGAGGAACGCGATGTCGAAAATCTGGGTAGAAGAATTGCTGGGATTGTAGGTATCCTCAGAGCCCGGAGAAATGCCGCGCGTTGGCCCGTCGGCGATGTCCTCGCCCGACCATACATACGGCTTTCCCCCTTTTTGAGCAGGGGAAGCGAAAAAAGCCCGCCATAAACCCGACTTGCCGTCTCGTCCTTTGGAATCGGCGGTGACGGACGATTCCAGGCGATAAGGCTGCGCATCCCGGGCCCAGCCACGGGCCGCGACGTAGAGCTTCTGGAAGGCAGTGCGGCCGGCCACAAATTCAGCAGGTTTCGGTTGAGGCTTTTCGGTTTCCGCTGGCTTGCTCCGCTCTGACGAGCAGCCTGTCAACACGGCCAACGTCAGAGTCGCTATCAGAAGCTTTTTCATGCCAACGTCCTCCTGTCCGCACATTGAAATTTTGCAACCTGGGATGCCGCCGGTCATTCTACTAGAAGCAGCAAAGAGGTTCGCCATGGATTATCTCCAGCGTCTGCAGCAGGCAATCGAATCAGCCATAAGCGGTATGACGATCGAAGACCTCAAGCGTCATCCCGAAGGGAAGTGGAGCACCGCAGAAATTCTCGAGCACCTGTTCCTCAGTTATACCGCGACCGTGAAAGGTTTTGAGCTCTGCCTGACCGCAGGAAAACCGTTGGCGAGATCTCCCCGACTGAAAGACCGCCTGGCCACCGCCATTGCAGTCGGAGCGGGCTATCTTCCGGGTAAACGACAGGCGCCGAACTTTACGCGCCAGCGCGGACTGGCCGCCGAGAAACTGTTGGCTGAGATCGGCCCAACGATTTTAGCCATGCAGCAGGTCATTGCCCAATGCGAAGCCCGCCACGGAAGTCGAATCCGGCTGATCGATCATCCTATACTCGGCCCACTCACCAGCAGGCAGTGGCGGAAATTTCATTGGGTTCACGGACGGCATCATGTGAAACAGATTTTGCGATTGCGGGAAGGGAACTAGACGAGAGCGACTGCAATTCCCCTACAAGTCCGATTTTCGCTGCAGTCACCTTCTGGGTTTCATTGACTAAGTCCTCGCCTGCCACGTAAAATTCGCGCACTTGATTGGTCAGACCATTTCGCATTACCGCGTTATCGAGAAGTTGGGCGGCGGCGGGATGGGTGTCGTCTACAAGGCTGAAGACACGGAACTGGGCCGGTTTGTTGCCCTGAAGTTCCTTCCCGATGAATTGGCGCGTGACGCCCAGGCGCTGGAGCGATTTCGCCGCGAAGCCCGCGCTGCTTCCGCCCTGAACCATCCCAACATCTGCAC
>CATPBY010000330.1 GCA_955652845.1 uncultured Terriglobales bacterium
CTCCAGCATCAGGCCCATACTCGGTGAAACCGCCGCCAGGCGCCGGATCCACTCGGCGCTCATTAAGCCAGGATTGGGGTGCGGCAGCAAAGTAGTTTCGCGCAGTACCAGCTCGCACATGGCTTCAAGATAGTGCAGGGTGGATTTGTATCCCAGACGCCGGAGCGTCTCGCGCATTTCGGGGAATGCCAGCTCAGGCTTATCGCCCAGACTGAAAAGAGCCTCGGTGCAACCCATTTCTTCGCCGGCATGCGCGACTTCAAGCACTTCGTCAGAAGTCATCGTGTGCGAGCCGGCATTGCCCAGATCCCGCCTAAAAACGCAGTAGCCGCAATGATCGCGGCACAGGTTGGTGAGGGGGATAAAAACCTTTCGAGAATAGGTGATGACGTTCGGCTTAAAACGCTGTTTAGCTTCGACCGCAGCCGCCAGAAGAACGGGAAGTTCTTCGTCATTAGCGCGCATCAGTTCACACGCCAACGAGCGAGAAATCGGCGAGCCTGAACGTAATTCGTCCCACTGAATACTGGACGGCTGTGTCAGAGGTAGGTGGTCGCCGGCTACGAGCGCCTGCATAAGATTCGAACCCAACGAATGTCTACTGTTCAGTTATCCCGCTTCAAAAACCCACAAGCACCGGAATCATACATGAGAACGTATCTGCCGGCAGCTTCGTTCATGTTCCGGGGGAAAGCTTGGATTGTCCACGAGCGGAACCCGCCAGGGCTCTGACGCAAGCGCAGTTGCGCGCGCAGCCAAAGTTCTTTCACGGTTAGATTGTTCAACACTTGACTTCTTGAACAAGGCGGCGCAAGATATCGCGAATTCCGCCTCAAGCTGTGCCAAGCGCTACGATGGAGCACTCGCAGATCCACCGAGTCAGCGTCGCCGATCAGGTGGCGTCAATTCTTCGGCAGAGGATTCTCAACGGCGAACTACGCCCAGGAACTCCACTGCAGGAGGTCCCACTCAGCGCATCACTCGGCGTGTCACGGAATACGATGCGGGAAGCAACCCGCATATTGTCGCTGGAAGGGTTGCTCAAACGCAGCATCCACCGCGGGGTGGCGGTCTCGCAGCTCTCCCTGAAAGATGTTCAGGAGATCTACCACCTGCGTCGGATGCTGGAAATTCCGGCGGTCCTGGCGGCCAGATCGAACCACACCGATGTCCAGCCCGACCTGCAAAACGCTCTTGAGGGCTATGAAGGCGCTGTCCGCCGGCGGGACTGGGCGCGCGCCGTCGAATTCGACCTGCAGTTCCACAGCCTGCTCATCCGATTTCACCATAACCGGCGCCTGGAATCGTTCTACCAGCGAGTAATCGGAGAGTTGCGCATGGGCATGGTGCTGGTAGACCGCGGGCACGACAATCCCGGAGGACTGGTGCCGGTGCATCGCAAGATCTGCCAGTTGCTTGCAGCCGGCAAGGTTAAGCAATGTGCCGCAGTTTTGGCCCAGCATCTGGACGATTCAGAATTCAGGTTGAGCAGAGTAATGACGGATATTTCAAATGGAAAACGTAAACAGCGCGGGATTGGCCATCCGGCCAATGCCGCAGGAGGCGACAATGGAGCCCAAAGTAATAAATCGAGTCGCGGCTAACGGTTTTCGCAGCTTGACCTTGGCGCTTTGTCTGACCATAGCGGCTTTTGGATTTTTGCCCCTGCATGCCCAGGTGGTGACCGTAACCATTCAGGGCCGCGTCTATGATACGACCGGCGCTGCGATCACAGAGGCGACCGTCACAGCGGTCAATGCCGAGACTGGTTTCTCCCGCTCGTCGGCTGCCAGCGCGGTCGGCGATTATCAGATCACAGCACTGCCCGTGGGCGAATACACGGTGACTGCCGAAAAGGCGGGATTTCAGAAGCAGGTTAAAAAAATCCGTCTGGAAGTCGGTGCCAGTGGGACTGTGGACTTTAATCTTGCAGTGGGACAAGTTTCGCAAGAAGTGACGGTCCAGGACGTAGGAGAGGTAGCCGAGCCCACCAGGACCATGGTCAGTACCGTCATCAGCGAGGAAAAAATTCAAAATCTGCCGGTCAACGGCCGCCAGTTCATTGATTTCGCGCTTCTGGCTCCTGGGGTCACGATCGGAGACACAACCTCGGGCAGCACGGACGTGATTATTGAGCCCGTCACCAAGCTTTCTTTCGCTGGTCAGAACATCCACTACAATTTTGTTGCCATTGACGGCGCCGACAACATGTCTACGGCTTCAGGCATCCAGAAAACTACCCCGTCGCAGGAGGCGGTACAGGAATTTCGCGTAATCAACAGCGACTACAGCACGGAATTCGGACGCGCGGTCGGAGGAATCGTCAACATCATTACCAAGAGCGGCACCAACAGTCTGCACGGCGGCATCTACGAGTACTTTCGCAATGATGCCATGGACGCTCCCAGCCCGCTGGCTGCGGGAACTTTTAACAAGCTGCGTCAGAACCAGTTCGGCGTTACCCTGGGCGGGCCCATCAAGAAAGACAAGACATTCTTCTTCACCAATTATGAAGGGCAGCGCCACACCGAGTCGCCCTTCTACAACTCGATTGTGCTGGCCAACATTAACCAGATCAATAATGTGAAACAGAATGTGTGGGGACTGCCGGCGGAGAACCTCTTCGTCACCCGCACTCTTAATTACGACAACGGGGTGGTAAAGCTTAGTCACATCTTCAGCGATCGAGAGTCCGTGTTTGTGCGCTATTTCATCAACGATCAACGCGGGACCAATCTCTCGCCCTTAAATGACGGCTTCGACCTTCCTTCCGGTTTCAAGAACAATTTCTTCAGGGACCAGTCCCTGGTGGGTAATCTGGTCTCCACCATTTCGTCAAGTTTGGTCAACGAGCTGCGCCTGCAGTACGCGCACCGTTTCTTTGATTTTCCTACTGCCAGCACCCAGCCACACCTGGAGGTTTCCAACGTCTTCACGCTCGGCGTGAACCGCGGCAATCCAGATTTCTATGAGGAGGGACGGTTCGAGATCGTGGATGACGTTACCAAGAACTGGGGAAAACATACGATCTCATTTGGTGGAGACTTTAATCGCGTCAGCACTACGGAATCATTCCCTCTGTTTTATCCGTTCGAAGGGGACTTCGGAAATCTGAATGCTTTTCTGGGGAACGACTTCGTGGGCGCTCCGCACCCATTCGTGATTTTCTTCGAGCGCTTCGACAGGACTTCAGGATTCCAGGAGCCAACATTCAATACCTCGATCTACCAAGGAAATGCGATTTCTCCGTCGGTTCGTAACCAGGCTAAGGGAACACTGGATCACACCTACGAAGGGCTATATCTTCAGGAC
>CATPBY010000331.1 GCA_955652845.1 uncultured Terriglobales bacterium
CCATAATGATGGTGCGGCCCTGTTGGTGCAATTCGCGCAATAGACGCAGGACAATTTCTTCATTGGCGGCATCCAGGTTACCGGTGGGCTCGTCAGCCAGCACGATTCGCGGATCGTTGATCAACGCGCGCGCGATGCACGCACGCTGCTGTTCACCGCCGGAAAGCTGCGAGGGAACATGGTGAGCGCGATCCTTCAATCCAACGCGCTCCAGGGCTTCGAGCGCTTCCTGCTGGTCGGTCATGCTGTGAAAATATTGCGCGAGCATGACATTTTCGACCGCCGAAAGATAAGGAATCAGATGAAACTGCTGGAAGATGAAACCGACTTTTTCGGCGCGCACCCGGTTCAACTCGGTCGCGGAAAGGTTGGCCAGGTTCTGATCGTCAAGCCAAATCTCGCCTGAAGTTGGACGATCCAGGCAACCGACGAGATTCACCAATGTGGTTTTTCCTGAGCCGGACGGACCCATGACGGCAATCCATTCTCCAGGATGGACGCTGAGTGACAAGTCATCGAGTGCGCGAATGCTGCCGCTGGCCTCGGCCCTGGCCGGGTAGAGACGGCTGACATTCTTCAGCTTGATCACATCACTCTCCCTTCAAGATCATAGCTGGCTGGACCCGTCGCAGCAAAAAAATTGGCAATGCCGCCGACATCAGCGCTACGCCCACGCTGCCCAGCACTACAGTGGGCAACACGCTAAGACGCGGGAGCACCGCAGCGTGAAAGTTGATTCGTCCAATCCAGATGGCGACACCCACTCCAATCACGAATCCAAATATGGCCCCGACCGCGCCCAGCAGAGCGGCTTCTGCGGCAAAGAAGCCGGCAATCATTCTCTCGGACGCGCCCAGGGCCTTCATGATGGCAAAATCACGGCGCCGATCAAGCACCCAACCACTCAGTGTGGAGAGAACGCAAAGCGCCGCGGTCAGGATAATAAGAACGGCGGAGGCCAGTAACGTCGACCGTGTCTTGCCGAGTACCCGGGCTTCACCTTCCACGATCTGACGAACTGCCCGAACTTCTGCTGCGGGCAAGTCATCGGTCAACTTTGCCACCAGCGCGTTGATTTGCTGCGGCGACCCGGGAGCCCGGATCTCAATAGCCGAAGGCTGCACGCCGGTCCAAGCTTCAAAATCGCTCAAGGAAAGATAAATCCGGCTATCTTCGGCCGATCCTGTCTTCAAGCTTGCTGATGGGATCAAGTGAATCGAGCGTTGGTTAAAGCTCAAGTCGAACGCTTTGCCATCAGAGCTGACGACGGGCATGGCCCGTATGCCGACCAGCGCGTCATGAGTCGCACCAGGCCAGGAAGTAACTGACCACCAGCTATTGAGCTTGCGAGCTTCTTCGAGATCAGTGCCAGCGACGACGATGGGTTGTCCCTGTGCAGTACGAGCCACGATATAAGCAAACGGAACAGCGAGTCCGCGCCCGGAGAGCGCGGTCTGGACGGTACGCTGGCTGTCCGGAGGAAGCGTCCGGCCATCTTTTGCGATGACGACCACATTTGCTCCATAGTTCCGGAATTCCTTACGCAATTTGGCTTGCACATCCACATACAGGGTGAGCATAGCCGTAGCCACGGCCGCGGCTACCACCATGGCCAGTAAAGCGGATGCGGCACGTCCGCGGCGCAGTACCGCGGCGCGCATCAGCATGCGCAGGAACATCGAAGTGTGGGGCGCACTCGAACGGCGGCTGGTGAGCTTGTTGTCCATAAAGGGCGGCGTGTGCGCGATCAAGCGTCGCCTCGCAGCGCGTATACCGGATCAAAATTTACCGCCCTTCGTATCGCCGCGGCGCTGCCGGCGAACGTTACAACCACCGCGATTGCCAGAATCAATGGCAGGAGGACGGGCTGGATGGTAATTTGAGAATTGAAGATGGAATGGCCGATCCGTCGTGCCAGCAACGTTCCGCCGGAAAAGCCAACGGCGCCTCCAACCAAAGCAAGCAATGTAGCTTCAGCGAAGAAAATCGCGGCGACCGAAAGATTGCCCGCACCCAACGCCCTCATCAGGCCAACTTCGCCCCGGCGCTCAAAAATCGCGATTGCCATAGCCGCGGAAACGGCAAGGGCCGATGCCAATAGCGCCCCCAGCGTGACCAGCATCATCAGGCCTTCAATGCTGGCCAGTACTGCGCCTTCATTCTGCGCGACCTGGCGAATCTGCTCAGCGTGGGAATGAGGAATAGCCTCCTGCAGCTGGTAGGCAATCGACTGCGCGTAGGGGGAACAATACCAGCGGTCGTAGGTGGTGCCAGACATTGATTTCGGATCGCGACGGGCAAACGCATCTTCTGGCTTGGTCAGCGCACTCACGTAGATGCGGCGAACCGCGCCGGGCTTGCCGAGAATCTGTTGCGCCAGGGGAAGCGGCGCGACAATCTGGTTGTCTTCCGGGCCTCCGGTCGAGAGAAAGCCTGAGATTCGGTGGGGATGGCCGGAGACGTCAATCTGACTTCCGACCTGGCTACCTAACCTATCAGCCAGCTTTTCCCCTAGCAGAACATCCTGCGAATCGTCGCCGGGCCACGCGCCATGCACTTTCCACCAGGGATGCGTAACTCGTACGCCAGTCACAAACGTTTGTGTCCCCAAAGTCAGAGTCTTGGAGAAATATGTACCGAGGAGAGTGACTGTCTGAGAATTGCCGGAAGGTCCCAGGCTTACGTTCGCTGGGAGCATGGGAGCGAATCCAAGAATATTATTTCGCCAGTACATCCCTTTGATCTTCGGCAGATCAGCTTCGTTCAGAAAAGCTCCGTCGCTGGGAGGCTTAAGGTTTACGCCGCCGATCTCGAGGTCGAGGGTATCTTCCTGCGGGGTGACAATGAGATTAGCGCCGTAGCTGCGCAGTTCACGGTTAATCTTGTCGCCAATGTCGGTGGCGACGGCGATCATGGCAGTCGCTACCCCGACGCCTAAAGTGATGGCGAAGCCTGCCAGCAACTTGCTCCGCTTCTGCCGCCGGAATGATTCGTAAACCAGCCGCAGAAACATGGATTATTGCTGGAACATGCGGGACCCGGCCGCGATGTCAGCCTCCTCGATGATGATTGAGACGGAATTCTGTTCCGCCCTTAGCGGGATAGGATTGCAACCGCCGGCCGTCCCAACGGATTGCGGATTGATGGGTGCGGCGCAATTCTTGCAGACCACTCCGTTCGGACCTTTGAAGAAGCCCACAGCGCCGCAGATCTGGCAGGCGTCAAACACGGTCGCCACCTTGCCGTCCGGTTTGCGATAAAGCCAGAAACGGATTTCGATTCCGTTCTCCTGCGCCGCAAAGCGGTGCAGGTCGCCGTCCGCGATCTCCGTGAGAGGGATGCTAACCTGACCGTTCACAAATGTAACTTGCGTGGCGGGCGAAAGAGCGCTCACTGACTTGGCATAGATGAATTCAGCAGTCATGAGAAGTATAAAAACAAAGCAGCTGGCATACACCGACGCCATCCAAAGACGCTCCCGGCGGGCGCTCCATAATGCCTTTCTGCGCTCCGCGCCGGAGGCTGGCAGCGAGGCGGGCTCACGCCTCTTGACTTCGAATAACACCATGAATGCCGCCAGGGCAAATATGGTCACGAAGAAGAACAGATCATTGCGCACAATGGGTCCGATGATCGCCATCTCACGTTTGGAGGAGGGCAATACTCCGTTTTCCGAGAGTTCATGCAGGCCGGAAATGATCAGTTGCGCCGCCACGAAAAACAGAATGACAGTCGTCACCCGGAAGAATTTCTGCAAATTGATGCGCACACTTCCCTTAACGAACATTACGCCAAACACGATAGCGACAATCACTCCCAGCAACGTCCCCAGAAAACTTAACAGCTCTGTAGAACTCAGCGACACTGCGCCCAGTATGAGGACCGTCTCCACGCCCTCGCGCAACACCATGAGGAAGACAAAGACGAAAAGGCCAAACCAGGCATTTTGCCCGGCGAGAAGGCCAACTTTGCCTTCGATCTCTCCTTTTAGCTTGCGGCCAGTCTTCATCATGAAAATGATCATGGTGATAACAAAGAAAGCCGCCGCCAGCATGATCCAGCCCTCAAAAATGTCCTGATTCCACTGGGTGCGGGAAAGAATCACTGCGATTCCGATACTGCCGATAAAGGCTGAAACCAGGGCTGCGTAGACGGACTTTCTGAGCTCCGGGCGCCCAATTTTCGCGAGATACGCCAAAGTAATCCCTACGATGAGCGCAGCTTCAACCCCTTCGCGCAACGTGATGATGAATGCCTGGAGCATCTAGAATGCGGCCTGAGTGATTTTGAAAATGAATTTCAATTTCAAGTATATAGGATAGTCGCTGAGCGACTGGTCGTCAACGAAAGCAAGGCTTAAACGCTGCCATCCCGATTCATAGCTGTTTCAGAAATTGTTTTGCTTGTTCTAACCCGGGAAACAGCTTTTCTTCCTCTTGAAACTCCGCAGGGTGTACACAGCGACGGCTGCCGCGTAGTTTCACGGGATATTTCAAGTGCAGCATCTCGTGATAAAGAATGTACTCCACGGCGTAGCGCGGCACTCGGGGATGGTCAAAAATCCGGCTTACGACAATCGCATTGTGCGCCGGATCATAGTGACCCAGGCGGTTGCGCGCATGATCGCGGCTCCAGGTCATCTGCGGCCGTGCCAGCAGGCCGTGGAAGAAGCGCGTGTTTAGTTCATCGAAAATAGACTCAAGGTTATAAGCATGTCCCTGCGCAGAGTCTATGCGTTTGCGTCCGCGTATCTGGCGAAGAAGATGCGCTTTGGCGCTGATTTCGTGACTGGAAACATATCGGCGATATCGCGTGGCATGCTCGCGCTCGATGGGGCGGCGATAGATCTTGGCCAGAAGAATATGCGCCAGAGCCTGCAACACCGGGTTGGGCGCGCCTTCCAGCATGTCGGATAAGCGCACTAAAATCTTCCCCTCGCGCAAACGAATTGTGTTATTGATATTGGCGAAGGCAAAGAATTCAATTTTCAATTCGGGCATCGGCGCCCGGGGCCGCAATTCACGATAAGTTTCCTGGAAGATGTCGAGAATTTTCGCCTTCACTTTGAGCGTAGATTAGCACGAAATTAAAGTTGGCTCGATTGGCGGCAGGGGATCAATTTGGAATTTTTGCCTATTTCGATGGCGTCACCCTGAGCGATGTCCAAGGATCTCGCGCGTAGCGGCCTAGCACGTGGGTCACTCCACGCGAGAGTGCGCCCGGCTTCGGGATTATTCGACTGGGGAATTCAAGACCTTTCCTTCTTTTTGCGTTTGGCAGCTTCTTCCTGGTCTGTCAGCAACTGGCGATGATCGGCTGCACTGGCATCGACGGTTTCCAGAGTATTGGTCAGCAGAAACTCATATTTCTTGACTTCATCTTTATCCACACTGGCGGCGTCCTTTAACGCCCGAAGCTTGGATTGGAATTCGGTGTCGGCTTCAATGATTGCCTTCAGCGATTTGCGAATGTCCGCTTTACGATCCACAAAAGTGTCAATGTTGTCGTTCAATTCGTCATAGATGTCGAGGAAGTCCTGCAGGCGATTGCGAGTTTCCTGTCCGCGATCGGTCACCTTGGGATCGGAACGAATTTTTTCCAGCAGATCGAGGCGAGCGCGGGCAAAAGAGACGTAGAGCTTGAGGCGCTCATCGCCTTCTTGTGCAGTATCGCGCAACTGATCGATCTCTTTCGGAGTAAGCGGGTCGTTGCGTCGCTGGGCGGTGGCGATAGACATCAAGAGCAGCGGTGCCATTAAACAAAAGACCATCAGAAGGCGCGTCATTTGCTTTCCTTCTTTCCAAACATATGCGAAAGCAACTCTGTGCGCATCTGTTCCAACCGATCCGCGGCAGCTCCTACTGGAGCCTGATCGTCGAAAGCCAGGTTGCGCTTCATATCGCGCAGCCGTGCGGCCATTTTTCGCAGGGCAATTTCCGTGTCCTTGAGTTTCTTCCCAGTGCGGATGGAGGCGTCCCGAGCCTTGTCGGAATATGTCACCAGATTATCGATCGCTGCGCGAGCTTCTTCTGGTTTTCCGGACTGGTAGAGCTGGCCGGCAGAATCCAGTTCCCGTTGGGAAATTGCGGTGTAGAGGGCGGGGCGATCTTCGAGCCGCGCAGATTCAGACCGGGCAATCAGCTGTTCGAGGGTGCCGCTATTGTCGCTCTTGCTTGCCAAAATGGCCGTTGCTGCTAGAAGAGTCGCAAGCACCAGGAATCGGTTGCGCATGGTCATTTATTTCTTCGGCTCGATCGCGATCAGACGATGACGCGCTTGCCACTCCTGATCGGGAAACTTCCCGTTGGCAATCTCCAAAAAACGATGATAATTCTCCGCTGCCGGCTTGTAGAGCCGCAAGTGGTCGTAGGCTGTAGCCCGCAGAAAGTATGTGACCGGAATCTCCGGCAAAAGCCTGGCCCGCGCGTCCAGTGCCTTAATTGTGAGTTCGTAGTCTTTGTTTTCGTCAGCGGCGATTGCCAGGTCTCCGTAAGCTGCATCGAGGCTGGGCTTGAGATTTATTGCATTCATTAGTTCCCGCTGGGCCTGTGGAAACTTCTTTTGCTTCAGGAGTGCCTTACCCAGGCCCAGATGAGATTCGGCATCATTAGGATGCGTAGTCAAAAGCGACTGGTATTGAACTTCCGCCAGATCGTATTTGCCGCCGTCCGCGTATATTTCAGCCAGATCGCGTTGCGCCTCCACATCTTCCGGAGAAAGTTTCAGAGCGGACTGCAGTTCGGCCGCAGCATTGTCATTCTGTCCATCTGCAGCCAGCATTCGCCCCAGTTGCAGGTGGGCGCCAGCATCGTCGGGGTGCAAGGCAACCAACTTGCGCAGGACTTCCTCCGCGTCGGTGTAACGGTGGCCACGCATATAAATATTGGCCAGCCCGGTGAGCGCATCGGCGGAGGATGGATCGAGAACCAGAGCTTGCTTATACTGCTGTTCCGCATCGGCAAAGCGGTTCTGCTTTTCCAGCAGCAAACCGGCAGATAAACGCGGCTCAGGATCGTTTGGTTGAAGAGCGGCAGCCTGGCGGTAGGCCTCGAGCGCCTCGTCCGGTTTGCCAGGACCAAGCACCTGGGCCAGCGATAGCCACGCCCGCGCGCGGCCTTCCTCAACGCGCGAAGTGGGTTTCAGCCTGGTCGCCGCGCGAAGAAACTGCTCTGCATCGGGCTGTCCCATCTTGGCCAGGGTGAGACCGAGGTTGAGATTGGACTCGAAAACATCAGGCTTGGCAGCTACTGACTTGCGATAGGCGGCAATGGAATCACTCGTCCTGCCCAGAGCGTTGCAGACGAAGCCCAGATCAAACCATGCCTGGTAGTTGGCCGAATTGGCGGCAGTAACCTTGTTCAGGAGCGACTCGGCAGTCGTATAG
>CATPBY010000332.1 GCA_955652845.1 uncultured Terriglobales bacterium
GACTGACCCCGCCCGCGTCCGCCGCAGTGATCCCGGCAATCCCGATGGTTGCCCGGTTGGCGATCTGCACAAGATTTTCAGCGACGCCAGCACAATGGCGATAGTAAATGAAGGCTGCCGCTCGGCCGGCATCGGATGTATCGAGTGCAAGGGATGGGCCGCGGATGCCCTGGTAAGCATTCTCAAACCCATGCAGGAGCGCCGAAAGAAATATGAGGAAAATCCACGGCTGGCTTGGGATATTCTGGAGGCGGGGACAGCCCGGGCGCGCAATGTCGCGAGTGCGACCATGGATGAAGTTCGCGATGCCATGAATATGTCTCTCGAATATGAAACCCCCAAGAGCGAAGGCCAGGAATTGAAGAAATAACTCAGCATGGCGCAGAACCTGAAACTCGTACCGGAGGGCGCGGCGTCACCGAAGGGTGAAGCGCAGCGCGAGACCGTATCCCCCATAACTTCGAGATCTTCCGGAGCGAAGGCAATGGAGAGAGAGAGCGACTTCCCATTCGCGGTGACGGTGCGCGATGTTTACGAGGGACCTCTCGACCTGCTGCTGGACCTGATCCGCAAACAGGATATCGACATCTACGATATTCCCATCGCCAGAATCACGGCCCAATACCTGGCCTACGTGGAGAAGTTGCGCGAACTGGACGTAAACGTAGCGGCCGATTTCATTTATATGGCCGCGGTTCTGATTCACATCAAATCGAAGCTGTTGTTGCCACGTGATCCAGACGCGCCGGCTGATACCGAAGACGATCCGCGTTCGGAGCTTGTGAACCGACTGCTGGAACACGAAAAGTTCAAGTCCGCGGCACAAATGCTGATGCAGAAACAGCAAATTGAAGACGCGGTGTGGTCGAATCCAGCAATAAAAGAATTCATGGACGCCGAAGACACCGATCCCGACATCGCTGCCGACGTGATTGACCTGGTCAGGACTTTCCAGCAAATCATCGAGCGAGCGCGGTCCCGGCCCATGCTTCAAGTAGACGAAGAGACGGTCACTGTCGGGCAGATGATCGACTACTTGCGGCGGCGCCTCGCATTCGAGGACCGGCCTCTCAGTCTCAAGCAGTTGCTACGCAACGTAAATTCACGCCCAGCCCTGGTGTGCATGTTCCTGGCTCTGCTCGAGATGGTTCGTCTGCAGGCGATTCAGTTGCGCCAGGATCGGCTGTTCGGCGATATCCTGCTGCGCAGGCACACAGAGTTCGACAGCATCATGGGCGAACAATCTATGGCGCGGGACGATTGGCGGTAAAGGAGTCTCTCTTTTAAACATGAGCCTTAAAGCGAAACTTGAAGCCATCATCTACGCGGCGGAAGCGCCCATCCCCCTGGACCATATTCTGCAATTGGTAAGCGATTCGGTCAAAGCGGAAGGTTTGGCCGATGAGAGCCAGGTAAGGTCTCGAGTGCGCGCGGCGCTGGAGGAAATGCAAGCCGACTACAGCGGCGCTGACCACGGCGTGGAAGTCCGGCAGGTTGCTGGTGGTTATCGCATTTCGACCAAGCCTGAACATCATGACCTGGTCAGGACATTCGCCAAGAGTCTGAAGCCCCCGATTCGCCTCTCCTTACCTGCACTCGAAACGTTGGCGGTGATTGCCTATAAGCAGCCGGTCACGGTTCCCGAGATCAGCGAGATTCGCGGAGTGGATTCGAGCGGGGTGATTGCAACGCTGCTTGACCGCAAACTGATAACAACTTCCGGGCGAAAAGCTGTCATTGGCCGTCCCATTCTGTACAAAACCACCAAAGAGTTTTTGTTGCGCTTTGGGCTGAAGGATGTCGGCGAACTGCCAAGTATGGAAGAATTCGAGAAGTTGGTAGCGGATTCATTTCAGAACGAACTGTCGCCGATCGAGGGATCTGACAATGGTGAGGGGCGCCAAAGTGAGGCTCACGTTACTGCGCCCGGTGAGCCTGGTGAATTGGCGCCAGCCTCGCAAATTAATTCCGGCAAGAGCGACCCAGCGGCGTGAGCCCGCAGGTTATATTCCAGGCTTAATCAATCCATGCCCGCCGAACGCCTGCAAAAGATCATAGCTGCCGCCGGCATCGCTTCCCGCCGCAAGGCTGAAAAGTTGATCACAGGTGGACTGGTTACGGTCAACGGGCAAGCCGTCACTGAACTGGGCAGCAAAGCCGACCCTGAGCACGACCACATCCGCGTAAATGGAAAGCTCTTGCATGGACCGGAGCGGCACGTTTACTTGCTGATGAATAAGCCCAAGGGATACGTCACCACGCTGCGCGATCCTGAAGGTCGTCCCACGGTCATGGAACTGCTCCGCGGCGTTGGAGCCCGGGTTTATCCAGTTGGGCGCCTTGATTACGCGAGCGAGGGGCTGTTGCTGCTTACCAATGATGGAGAGTTCGCCAACTTCCTCATGAAAGCGGCTTCTCACGTGCCGAAAACTTACATGGTAAAAATTGCGGGAACTCCTGATCCCAGGGGATTGGGCAGGCTCCGCGAGGGACTCTTTATCGCGTCAGAGCGCGGAAGGCGGGTTAAAACCGCGCCAGCAAAGATCAAGCCGATTCGTGAATCCGACAATCCTTGGTACGAAGTTACTTTGACCGAGGGAAGGAACCGTCAAATCCGGCGGATGTTCGAAGAAATTGGACATCACGTGGAAAAGATCAAGCGCGTCCGCTATGGCCCGCTTGAACTGGATGTGCATCCGGGGAAATTCCGGCGGCTCACGCCCCAGGAAGTCGCCCGGCTGAAATCAGCCGCCAAATAACAAGGAGAGCCGCGTGAAGTGCATCAACATGGCCTCCAACGAAAACCCTTACGGCCCGTCGCCTCGCGCCGTGCATGCGATGCAGTCAGTGCTCACGGATTGCAATTTTTATCCCGATAACGACTCCCTCGAATTGCAGCGTAAGCTGGCGCGGTTGCATGGCGTGCAACCGGAGCAGGTCATGGTCGGAGCTGGATTGACCGCTGTCTTGGACATCATCGCGCGGGCACTTCTATCGCATGACCTCAACGCCATCACCAGCGAGCGTTCATTTATCGTGTATCCAACCGCGACCCGGGCGGCGGGAGGGCGCTTGATCGAGGTTCCGATGCGCGATGACGGCTATGATCTCGATGCTATCGCGGCAGCGACAGATCGTAATACCCGCATCGTGTTCCTGGCGAATCCTAATAATCCGACGGGTTCCATGGTGCCGGCGGCCGAAGTTGATCGCTTTCTGCAGAAAATCCCCGAGCATGTCCTGGTGGTGCTCGACGAGGCGTACTACGAGTTTGCACAATATTTCGCGCGTCTGCGCGGAATCGAATACTCCCATTCAATCGATTATGTGCGCCAGAATCGCAATGTCGTAATCCTGCGCACATTCTCCAAAGCGCACGGGTTGGCGGGCGTACGCATCGGGTATGCCTTAGGCCCGCCGCAGCTCATCTCACGTGTGGCCGAGATGCGTCCCACATTTTCGGTCTCCTTACCGGCACAGTCGGCAGCTTCGGCGGCGATTGACGACGAAGCACACATACGTGAATCCGTCACCCGCAATGCCGAGCAGTCAGAACTATTGACCCGCTCAGTTTCTGAGATGGGATATCGAGTGCTATCAACCTGGGCTAACTTTATCTATTGTGAAGTGAAGGAAGACGCCGATCGCGTAGCCCAACGCCTGCGGAATGAGGGTGTGCATATCCTGCCGCTAGAAAAATGGGGGGCGCCCACGGCAATTCGCGTCACCGTGGGGCGACCTGAGCAGAATGAAGTTTTTCTCAGTGCGTTTAAAAAAGCGATGGAACCGGCAGTAGCGAGCTAGTTCGTCTGGGCTACCAGCTGGCTAGGTTCGGCTGACCATGGGTAATCGGGCCGCGCCATAAAGACCCGCATCACTTCCTAGTAGCGCCCGGGTAATAACGGTTCGCGTCGGGCCGCCGGGCTCAACTTGCGCGGATGCGCCTTGCGCTTCCGAGGTCCCTGACGGCGGAGCGGTGGCGGCGTACACCATTGAGCGCCGCCGCAATTCTTCGAAAATTACCGGAGAGAAAGCTTCCCACGCGCTGGAGACGCCGCCACCCACAACGTACATTGGAAGATTAAGCGCGTTGACCAGGTCGGCGAGCACAATGCCCAGAGCGTGTCCCACCCTGCGGAAGATCTTCCTCGCCTCTTCATCTCCCTGGATTGCGAGGTTGTACACTGCCTTGGCACTGAATTCGGGATCAGAATTTGCCGCCCGCGATAGGCCTGGGGCCACGTTATTGGCGATCGCCTCCCTTGCCATTCTTACCACCGCCGTCGCCGAAGCGTAGCGCTCCAGGCATCCACGGTTGCCACAGGGACAGGGCACTCCTTCGGGGTCGACCGTGATGTGCCCAAACTCGCCAGCCATTCCGGTCATGCCGTGCCAAATGCGCCCTCCGAGTACAATGCCCCCGCCCACACCGGTTCCTAAGGTCAGCATGGCCATGTCATCCACATCGCGGGCTGCCCCCAGCCATTTCTCCCCGAAGGCGGCGGCATTAGCATCGTTTTCCAGAATTACCCTGGTCCGGAGCTGTTGCTCGATCTCCTGCTGCACTGGCGTGCCGGCCCAACCAGGCAGGTTCGGCGATTCACGAAGCATCCCGGTTTTCATGTCAATAATCCCGGGAACTCCGATCCCAATTCCCAGTAATGATCCGTTATGCTGATGCTTGCCACCCAAACTACGGATCGCGCCACTCATGTCTCGGATGACGTGGTCTTTGCCCAGGGCGACCTTTGTGCCTAAGGTGATTTTTTCCAGCAGACGACTTTGTTCATCTACCGCTGCAATGCGGAGGTTGGTCCCGCCAAGATCCACGCCTATTGAGAAATTGTGCATAGGAGATTTTCAGACCATCATTTGAAATCCAACGTCAACGAAGTTGTTATCGCTGGCATTTGGGACAATAGTGGCTGCTGCGTCCGGCAATGATCACGCGCTTGATGGAAGTCTTGCACACCAGGCAGGGCTCATGTTCCCGCCCGTAAACCCGGTGCTGCGATTGAAAGGAACCCTCCTCGCCGTCAGCATCCACGTAATCAGATACCGAAGAACCGCCAAGCGCGATGGCCTCTTTCAGCACCTCCTGAACCGCGAGGTAGAGCCGCCGCAGGTCTTCGCGTGTAAGTGAGGACGCGCGCCTTCGCGGGCGCAGACCCGCTCGAAAAAGTGATTCGTCCGCGTAGATATTGCCCACGCCACTCAGCAGTCGCTGATTCAGCAAGGCACTCTTGATCGGAGTTTTGCGTCCGCGGAACAAGGTTACGAAACGCTCCAGCTCAACCTCCAGCGGCTCGGAGCCGGCGGCGGCAAAGCCGTGCGCGACGCTCAACCTTCCAAAGCGGCGAGGATCGACGAACCGCAGTTCCCTGCCGGAAGCCAGTCGAAGAATCGCATGAGTGTGTTTCGCGACCTCGGCTTGTGGTTCGCAAACTACCATGCGCCCAGTCATTCCCAGATGAACGATCCACTGCGCCTGGCTCAGTGTGGGCGCGGGCGTCCTCGCACGTGCGCTCTTTCGTTGTTCCGAACGGCGCGGCCGTCTGGTACCCTCCTGTTCCAGATCAAAAACAATATGTTTTCCCACTCGCCGGACGCCTGCGATGCGGCGTAATTCCAGAGTGTTCGCAATTTCCGCCGCCGGCGACTTCAAGGGCTCCGGCTTTGATCCCAGCCAGACCGATTCAATTACGTCGCCGGCGACGCGGCCTGCCAGACCGCGGGCGATAGTTTCGACTTCCGGTAGCTCAGGCATGACGAACCAGTCTACAACCGGTTGTTATCAGCCGTCAGCCCGCTGTGCAACCTGTGCGGGCGCACGACTGGCTAATGGCTAATCTTCAGGCTCATTGCTCATCCTCGTCGCGGCAGGGTATCATTACCAGTACACATCTGCTGCGTTCTTATCCCTGTAATTTTTGCAACTGCGTGTTTCTCGCAGGCAAGAAGTGTGCGCCAGCGCGCCATGCAGCCCGGCCCCGTCCCAGTAGTTGAAGCAACGAGACACGATTCTGTTTACGGAGACAGCTTTTTGAGGAAAGGTCACACCGCGGTTATTGTCGGCGCCCAATGGGGCGACGAGGGCAAAGGCAAGATCGTCGACGTACTATCGGAGAATTTCTCCATTGTGGCGCGCTATGCCGGCGGGCACAACGCCGGCCACACGGTCATCATCAATCGGACAAAGTTTGTTCTGCAGCTGGTACCGTGCGGAGTGCTGCGTCCGCAGTGCCGCAGCGTGATCGGCAACGGGGTTGTCCTTGATCCCATGGCTTTCCTCAAGGAAGTGGGCGCGCTGCGTCAGGCTGGGGTCAAAGTGGATGGCAGCTTGTTTGTCAGCAACCGCGCCCATGTCATCCTGCCCTACCACCGGATGATTGAGCTGGCGTCGGAAAATGCGCCCGGAAGAGTAAAGATTGGCACCACTTCCCGGGGTATAGGTCCTGCCTATGAAGACAAGATGGGAAGACGCGGCCTGCGCGTGGCGGATCTGCTCGACCTCAAATTGCTCAAAACTCACATCGACAATGCCTGTCACGAGAAAAACATGATCGCGCATGCGCTGTTCAACTCCGAACCGCTCGACCCGGACAAGATGTACCAGGAATACGCCGAGGCATCAGCGAAAATTGCGCCATTCGTGACTGACACGGCAGCGTTGCTGAATGAGGCGTTGGACGATGGCCAGTCCGTGGCATTCGAAGGCGCGCAGGGAACGATGCTCGATATTGACCACGGCACCTATCCGTTCGTCACCTCTTCAAGCGCTACATCGGGCGGGGCTGCGATCGGAACCGGAGTGCCTCCTACGGCAATTGACACTGTCATCGGAGTCACCAAAGCCTATTGCACTCGGGTCGGCGGCGGGCCATTCCCCAGCGAAGCCCTCGATGCCGCGGGGGATCAGCTGCGGGCGCGTGGCAATGAATATGGCGCGGTCACCGGGCGTCCACGACGTTGCGGCTGGCTTGATTTGCCACTCTTGCGCTACGCTGGCATGATAAATGGCATTTCGTGGCTGGTAGTCACCAAGCTGGACGTGCTCGACGAACTTGCCGAGATTCCAGTTTGTGTAGGTTACAAAATTGACGGAAGAAGTACGCGGGAGATCCCGGCGCATGCCAGCGGCTATGATGCGATCGAATGCGTGTACCAAACTATGCCGGGCTGGCGGACGTCCACCCAGGGAATAACGCACTTGGATAAGCTACCGGAAGCAGCGCGCGAGTATCTGACCTTCCTGGAAAAAGAAAGCGGCGCTCGCATTGGGATGGTCTCCACTGGCCCTGGACGTGAACAGACCATATTAGTTGACGACTTTGCCGCACATTTGAAATCGCTGACCGAGCGGAAGGCCGCGGCAGGCGTGGAATGCTAACGAACGGAGCGAAGCAATGGTGGTTTTGGCCGTAACCTGGATCGTGAAAGTAGGGCGCGAGGCGGAGGTGGTCAACGTCTTTTCCTCACTGACTGACGAATCCCGCAAAGAACCCGGCTGTCTCACCTACCAGGTGCACCGCCACAAAACCGAACCGCGCCGCTTCTTCATCTACGAGCAATATAAAGACGACGCCGCGCTCGAAGCCCACCGGGCTGCTCCTCACTTCCTGCAATTTGCAAAGAAAGAATTGCCCAAGATTGCCGATCGAGTGGAAGGGCACTTGTACGAGCCGCTGGGCTGAACCGTGTGCCGCGGGCACCCCTCGCCCGCGCGCGTCAGATTACTTCGACTTGTCCGCCATCAGAACTCCGCCGGAAGCGTAGCTTTCCCTTGATACTTCGTGGAAAGCCACAATAACCGCGTCGCGTCGAGCTCCGGCCTCTTCCACAATCGCATCCGTGATCCGCTGCGCCAGCTTGCGTTTCTGGTCGGCTGTGCGTCCACTGAGCATCGTAATCTGAACCATTGGCATGAAGAAGCTCCTGGCTGTTAGCTCCGGCTTTTCGCTACTGGCTTCTCGCGGAGTCCGGGCCTTGTTTCGCGCCGCCCATAAAGTTCTACTGGGCCAACTCGTATCCGGCGAAAAAATAGCTTAGCTCGAAGCGGGCAGAATCCTCCGCATCGGATCCATGAATGGCATTGAGTTCAATGCTGGTAGCCCATTTCTTGCGAATCGTGCCTTCCTCTGCATTAGCGGGATTGGTGGCGCCCATAAGCTTTCGGAGATCGGCGATGGCATTTTCCTTCTCCAGCGCCAGAACTACAATAGGGCCACTCGACATGAAGTCGGTCAGAGAGTTAAAGAAAGCCTTGCCGGCGTGCACCGCATAAAACTGCTCCGCCTGATGCTTGGAGATCTCAAGCATTTTCATGCACAGAATGCGGAATCCGTTTTTCTCAAATTGTTCGATGATGTCGCCGATCCCATGCTTGCGGACCGCGTCAGGCTTAATAATGGTAAGAGTCCATTGCAGTGTCTTCATAGTTCAGTCGTTGATCACCATTCTGAAATCCGCTGATTCGTTGTGGCTAGGCTCGCGCTGCCATTCCGATGGCCGCTGCCATGGTTTCCCCAATAGCAGCCGGCGACTTGGCTATATGAATACCCGCGGCCTGCATAGCTTTAATCTTTTCGGCGGCAGTTCCCTTCCCGCCGGAAATGATCGCTCCCGCGTGCCCCATGCGGCGGCCGGGAGGCGCGGTTTGCCCGGCAATGAAACCCACCACCGGCTTTTTCATGTGGGCTTTCACGTATTCGGCGGCAGTTTCTTCGGTATTGCCCCCAATCTCACCAATCATGATTACCGCTTCGGTCTGCGGGTCGCGATTGAACAGCTCGAGCGCATCTACAAAGTTGGTACCGATGATGGGGTCGCCGCCAATGCCGATGGCGGTCGATTGCCCGATTCCGCGGGTGGTGAGCTGGTAAACCGCCTCATAGGTCAAAGTGCCGGAGCGCGACACAATTCCGATCGGCCCTGGTTTATGAATTCGCGCCGGCATAATCCCAATCTTGCATTTTCCCGGCGAAATAATTCCCGGACAGTTGGGAC
>CATPBY010000333.1 GCA_955652845.1 uncultured Terriglobales bacterium
AAGCTTGACTCCAGCGCAAGTGATTGAGCTGATCAAAAACGGTGCTTCTGCAAGCGAGGATGGGCGCCGGCATTTGATTGATGAAAAGCAATCGGTAGCCCTGGCCGAGCATAGAATGGAGACGGCGGCGGCGCAGCGCTGAATCCAGCAGGTGCTGGCATGAACTGGACAGACGCAGCTCAGGACGCGACAATTATGGGTATGAATTACAGCGATGTCAGGGGCAGAGTTTTCTTCATCTGGGCGCTTGTAATTCTGCTTGTCTTCGCGAGTGCTTTGGCGTGCGCACAGACGCCGGAGGCAAGCGATTCGAGCAAATCCTGGACCGCCAGCGCTGAACGCCAGGGCGCCGGAAACGTGAATCCGACGCGGAGCACGGAATCCCATACTGAATCCAACGGCCGTACGGTAGATAAGCGGGCTGTTGAGAGGATGGGACCCGACGGACGTTACGAGCCCTACCTCGACATTGAGAAAGAATCGGTCAAAGTAGATGCGAACACAGTTCGTACTGTAGAGCGCACCTTTGGCAGAGACTCCTCAGGCCAGAGAGTACTGGTCCAGGTTACCGAAGAAGAGAATCGAAGTTCGCGGGATGGGGCGGGGAAGAGCGTGCGCACCACGTCGAACCCCGATGCGAATGGACGCCTGCAAGTGGTGCAGCGGGAGATTCAAGAAACAAAGAAGACGAGTCCCGACACGCAAGATAAGAAAACTACGGTCTTCACCCCTGACGTAAATGGGGGACTTGCAGCCGTCATGCAGAGTCAGGAACATCAAAAACGAAGCGGCGATCACACTATTGAATTCCGCAAGTCAACTTCTCTGCCGGACGGCAACGGAGGCTGGCAGGTGGGCGAAGTTAAGCAAGGTGTGATCAAGGACGATGGCAAAGAGCGCACCATAGATGAGCAGGTTCTACGTCCTGAAAACAACGGCACATTGTCGCCGATTGCGCGCACGGTAAGTAAGGAACTGCAAAGCTCTCACGGAGAAAATCGCACTTCGGTGGACACCTACACCACCAACTTGCCGGGCTCAGCCGGAGATGGCAGCTTGCAGCTGGAGCACAGGGTCACGACGCTTCGTCGAGCAAATCCCGGCGGCGGACAAACCACCGAAAAACAAGTCGAAGGCCGCAATCCCGGGGATCCAGGTGCCGGTCTTCGCCTCACGACTAAAGCCATTGACATCGTGCGGCCGGGTGCGGCCGGCGCGACCGAGACTCAAACGGTGCAATTCCGGGATGCGAATGGCAATCTCGGAGTAGTTTCAGTGGACATAGGAAAAACAAATAAGCCTTCGGCAATCAATGTCGATATCGCACCGTCAGACAAACCCAAACAGAATCCACCGAAATAGAATTTCAAGTCCGGTCTTTAACTGGTCCCGGATGAATTCAGCACAGAGCGATGCTGCCACTGTCGTTTGAGGAACTGGTGCACTGGAGCACATCCGAAGACGCCCTCGCCTACAAATCCGTAAGGGACAGCGTCCCTCGGCTTTCCGTCGGGCCGAAGGACCGGGTCCGCTGCATTGGGGCAAAGAAAACTGCCGAGCTTTGCTCAGGTCCGCACAGTCGCGGCCGCTGTCCCTGCACAGGCATTAAACTCAGTGACCGCTTGCTAGCCGTCTCCGGGCGCTGTCGATGAATTGCACTTTTTGCAATGCGTCTTTGGGAGATTTTTCTGTGCCTGAGGAATTGCGCGCCATTTTGTCTTTACGGCTTAATTGCTGTATGCGGGAGACAGCACGCTCGACCACGCGCACCAACTGAATGCCGTATTCGGATGTGCGATCTTCGCGGAGCCTTCGCTTTGCCTTGTCCACGGAAAACCAGGTGGGGTTGCGATCGAACTCCGGGGCTGGGTCCAGGCGCGACACCTGGCAAAGATGGACGCTGACCGCGAGTTTTCTTTCGCCCGATTTTGGCCGCGAATCTCGCATGCCTCCAGCAACCCGCCGCGAGTAACGCATAAATGCAGTTTCTTCCATGCGTCCGTGGACTCCCGCCTCTTCGTAAGCCTCGAGAGCCGCGGCCTGCGCGTGGGTCAGCCCGGGTTCGGCATTGCCCTTGGGGAAAGTCCACCGGCCCCCACTGGTCTGAACCAGAAGGAACTCGATGGCGCCGCCACGCACACGGTAGCAGACTGCGGCGACTTGTTCGTATCCTCTTAATCTTCGAAGATGCGCCAGCCGGAAGAACTTCGAAGAACGCCGGTCAACGTGACCCATGAACGCAGAGTGCATGATGGCGTGCGCTTCTGCCTAGAGCACACCTTGGTTCCTTGCAAACGCGCGACAGAAAGGACCACAGTGAAGACAGTTTTCCTCAAGCCGCGATCGCGTAGAATCGATCCAAGTCTTTGAGCGGTGCCACCAATTCAGAGGGTGTGAGTGAGACGCATAGTCACGAAAGAGTTAGAGACCACCAGGGAGCTGACCGACCTGATCCGCCAAGCCTGCCTGGTGGCCAAAGATTCTGCCTTCAACGTCCGGGAGTTCGTGGGGGACTCGTCGAAAATGGCTTTTCTTGCGGTGAAAGATTGCGAGAAGGAGCTGGACCGGATAGAACGCAAGATCGACGAGAAGATTACCGGGGCTATCACCGAAGTCACGGAGACCGAGGCCCGAGAACTGCTGGCTTGCTTGAAGTTCATAATCGACCTGGAGCGGATTGGAGATTTGCTCTGGTCGATCGCTAAACGATTGCAGGGGATCACCAGCCACCTCTCGCGCGAAGACAGCCGGGACCTGCGAGAAATGGCTCAAATCGTGGAACAGATGATGGAACGGATTCATAAAGGATTCGTGGATCGCGACGTCGAGGCCGCGAACTGGGTATTGCAGACAGATTCGCGCATCGACCACACCTGCCGGCTGGTTTTCCACCGGCACCTGGAGAGTACCGATCGACGCCGCCGCGAATACAGCACCAGCCTGTTATTTATCGCGCAGGCTTTTGAGCGGGCGGGAGATCACGCCAAGAATCTGGCGGAAGAGGTGTTTCATCTGGTGGAGGGGCGCAGCGTCCGGCATGAGGTCAAGCGGCGGCTGCCTGGGGAATAACCCTGTTTACCGCGGAATATCAACCGCGTCCTCTGGCCGGACGATTAAGATGATGACCGATCAGGCCGCGATATCCCGATCATCTTCAATCACGAAAATCAGAGCGTTCTCGGTCCACGGCTTCCCGGAAACTCGATAGGCGCTCAATGCCATGCGCTTATGTCATAAATATTAAATGCGAAACAAACAAGGCCCTTCCATCTTGGGTGGAAGATGTTGCAGGATTATTGCTGGCGAGTTAAAGGAGTGTGAATTCCCTGCGCTCTGATGGTGTTTGGGCCGCTACCGGCGGCAAGGCTCAAGCTGGCAAGTTGTAAAAAGATTGTCAACAATCGCGCGCCGATCACGGACGGCACAATCGCGGTAGTAAGCTTGAATCACAGCGCCGCCTGGCCTGACAATTACGGAGCACACATGATCAGAGCGGAAACAGCCAGAGGTCCGGCCTCACAGCGCGCGCCAGTAGTCCCGCGCGCCGATCTTCTCTACCGTATGGCGGGGGCGATCCCGATGGAACGAATCTTGGTGGTGGAAGATGATCGCGCGGTACAGAAGGCGCTGAAGCGTCTGTTTGAGGCGGAGGGTTTCGCCGTCGAAATCAGCAGTGATGGAAAGTCCGCGCTGGAGGCGTTTCGCGCGGCGCCTCCCGCGGCTATCGTTCTCGACTTGCGTTTACCGTCCATGTCGGGAAGAGATGTATGCCGCGAAATCAAGCAGCAGGTGCCGACGCTTCCTATTATTGTGCTGAGCGCGGCCAGCGACGTTTCTGACAAAGTTCTGCTGCTTGAGCTAGGCGCCGATGACTACGTGACCAAGCCCTTCAGTCCCAGGGAGTTGTTGGCCCGGGTGCGGGCCGCTTTGCGCCGCACCGTACGCACCGGAACCGGCGACATGGTCACGTTCGGTGGAATTTCGGTAGACTTCACCAAGATGGAAATCATGCGCGAGGGCCAGCCGGTCAGCCTGACCGCTCAGGAATTTAAGACTTTGAAGTTTTTTGTGCAGAACGCCGAACGAGTCATTTCGCGCGACGAATTACTGAACGAAGTCTGGGGCTATCAGAATTATCCCTCCACCCGGACTGTGGACAATCACATCCTGAAACTCCGGCAGAAGCTGGAGAAAGATCCGGCGAATCCGGTGCATTTCAGGACGGCCCATGGCATGGGTTACAAGTTTGTACCGTAAGTCCCGCCTGCGGCGAACCTGATTGATCTTGTGGAAAACTGCGCGGAGGAGTTAGAGCATGGTGAAACTTCGGATGCGTACCAAGTTTCTGCTCTCCATGCTGCTGATATCCGCGGGTCTGACTTCAACCAGCCTTCTGCTAGTGCGTCGCAGCGTGCAAGCGCAAGTAAAGAAGGAAATCTTCTCCGACTTGCACAACTCGGTTACCACCTTCCAGAACTTCCAGCGCGAGCGCGAACTGACCTTGACTCACTCGGCCGAGTTGCTGGCCGATCTTCCGAACCTGCGCGCGCTCATGACTACCGAGCATGAGGCCACCATCCAGGATGCATCTACCGGTCTTTGGCGGCTTGCGGGCAGCGACCTGTTCGTATTAGCGGACCGGTCAGGAAGAGTTGTCGCGCTGCATACCGTTTCTCCTGGCCTCACCCATGAAATGGCGCAGGCGTCGCTGGGCGGCGCGCTGAATCAGGAAGGTCCGGAACACTGGTGGTTCGGGGCCCATCACCTGTATGAAGTGTTCTTGAAGCCTATTTATTTCGGTCCCGCGGCGCAGAACCGGCTCCTCGGTTTCCTGGTTATCGGCTACGAGATCGACGACCGGGTGGCATCGCAGGTCAGCCGGATTGCCGCCAGTCAGGTGGTTTTTTATTTTGGTAACTCGATAGTCAAGAGCACGTTGACCCCTGCGCAGGAGGCAGAGCTGGCGCGACAGCGGGCACTGCCTTCCGCTCCGCTAACGTCCGGGCCCGAGGCGGTGCAGCTTGGCGATGAGCGCTTCCTGGGAACATCGGTGGAATTAGCAGCCACTGGAACCTCTTCGGTTCGCTTGAATGTGTTGAAGTCTTACGATCAAGCCACGGCATTCCTCGACAGCTTGAATCGTCTGCTGTTGGGGCTGGGTGTGGTCGCGGTGGCGGGAGGCAGTGTGCTGGTGTTTCTCATCTCGCACACGATCACGCGGCCGCTGGGCAATCTCGTCTCCGGAGTTCGGGCGCTCGAAAAGGGCGATTTCACCTACGCCCTAGATGCGCGCGGCGGTGATGAAGTAGCTGAGGTGACCGGCGCATTTAACCGGATGCGCGACAGCCTGCTGAAAACTCAGCAGGAATTACTGGAAGCGGAGCGGCTGGCGACGATCGGGAGAATGGCGAGTTCCATCTCGCATGATTTGCGGCATTCGCTCGCCGCCATCGTGGCCAACGCCGAGTTCCTGTGCGAAAGCCGCTTGTCCAGCGATCAGCGGGAGGAACTCTATCAGGAAGTTCGCGTGGCAGTGAATCAGATGACCGATCTGATCGACTCGCTTTTGGAATTCTCGCGCACGCGGGAGTCGTTGCGCCCGACTTATGGCAACGTCAAAGACTCAGTCGATCGCGAAGTGCAAGCCATTCGATCTCATCCGGAATTTCATCGGGTCCCGATTTCTGTAACCCAGCATGGCAACAGCACTGGATGGTTCGACCCGCGCAAGCTGGAACGAGCGCTGTATAACCTCCTGTTGAACGCCTGCGAAGCGGTGGCCGCCCATGGCGGAAGTATCGAGGTAATATTGCGCGAGGTTTCCGGCGGGGTAGAAATTCGCGTTTGCGATAACGGAAGGGGAATTCCGGAGGCTGTCAAAGGAAGGCTTTTTGAACCTTTTGTCAGTTATGGCAAGGAGAACGGCACCGGGCTAGGGCTGACCGTAGTACAAAAAATTATTCAGGACCATGGAGGAGATGTGACGGTGGAGAAGACTTCAGACGAAGGAACGGTATTCCGTCTGCTGCTACCCCTCGCCTCCTCTTCCGAGAGCGTTCCGGAGAGCCGGGCCGATGGAAAGCCGGGGCAGCCACCGCTGGCTCGGACCAGGCGGACATCAGCGGAGTAGGATTTCACGACTGCGGCTCGCTCGTACCTCTTCGTAGCAAGAGCTCCTAAACCGCGTCGTTCAGGAAACGTCCAATAGTCTTTGGGGGGAGGCGTATCGTGAAGCACGGGATTAGCTTGCCTCATTGGTTTCGCGAATTCAATATTCTTGCGTTAGTACTGCTGGGAAGCACTGCTTCGTGGGCGCAAGTAACCGGCACGCCGGCTACACCGCCGGCTGATTCGATGACGGCTGCAGTCCACGAACTGCAGGAGCAGGTGCGGGAATTGCGCGCCGCGGTGGCGGAAGTGCGCTCTGAAGCTGCTCAATACCGGGCCGAGACCGCCGAATTGCGACGCGAGTTGCGGGCGACAAAGACTGAAATGGCTGCGCCAGGTCCGGCGCAAACAGACCCATACGCCGTGGCACCCGCTGGGGGGGACATTTCCGCCAGCGCAACTCCCCATCTTTCACAATCGGCCTCCATAGAAGACAGGGTGGCCGCGCTGGAAGAATCATCACAGCTATTGAATGGCAAGGTGGACGACCAGAACCAAATCAAAATAGAGAGTGCTTCGAAGTACCGCGTCCGGCTCTCCGGCATTGTATTGTTAAACCTCTTTAACACTCGCGGGACGACAGACAACCAGGATTTTCCAACCTGGGCGACTCCGCAGGGACCCGGTGATCCCAAGGGAGACTTCGGTGCGAGCTTACGTCAGTCCGAACTTGGATTGGAGATCTTTGGCCCGCGTCTGGCAGGCGCGAAGACAACCGGAAATCTGCAGGTCGACTTCTCCGGAGGATTTCCCAATACGCTGAATGGAGC
>CATPBY010000334.1 GCA_955652845.1 uncultured Terriglobales bacterium
ACACTGGGATTTCCTATTTCTGGGGATAGCTGTTGGGAAGTTCTAGGCCTGGAAGCAACTTAGGATCAGTGGTGACCTGTTGTTTTTGTTTCAGTCCGTTTGATGCGAGCCGATGCAGGAGGGATGCAAGAAAAATCAGTGAGCAATACAGCTCACAGGCCGCCAGTCATGGGTTTCAGCCGATTATGCTATTTGGCGGGAATCACCAAAATGGACAGCCGCCTCGATGTGGCGGAGGAGTTTGGATGTTAAAACAAAAGCGGCAGCACCACTAACCTATTTAGAGGTCGGCGGAACTGCCGCTCAGTTTTCTCTCACGAGGAGAACTTTGTTTGAAAGAAGTTTTGCTTTGCTCTCGTCAGAGATAGTGCGATAGTTCCGGCCGTGCCGCGATCCAAGCCACGTCCCGCAAGGGGTCTGACCCATACAGCTCACTTCTTACCGAAAATCTTGCGTCAGGCTGCCCCAGGACCGGCGATCTCAGGCCGGGACGGTGTACAGCATGGGCTGAAAAGCGGGTTTCCTGTTTTCCACAGCGTTAGTCACTTTGGTACTCTTGACGAGTGCCATTTTTTGTCTTACTTTGTCCAGGGTCGACGTTCTGTAAATCCTGAAGGGCCTCAAAATCCCCCCTTCCGCACCAGCGCATCCTCGATACTATTTGCGGCTTGAGATTCAGCAGACACAGTCCTGAAGGAAGGAATCATTCGCTACTCGTATGGTGATATTGATCACGATCGTCCACATCATTGTCTGTTTTTTTCTAATCATTGTGGTGCTCCTGCAGAGCGGAAAGAGCGGGGATATAGCGGCGGCGTTCGGGGGCATGGGAAGCCAGACCGCGTTTGGCCCGCGGGGAGCCGCCACCGCACTGTCTAAAGCAACTACCTGGTCTGCGATCATCTTCATGGTGACGTCGATCACGCTTTCGATTTTCGTTTCCCGCCGGACCGGCCCCAATTCGGTGTTCCGCGGGGTTACACCTTCGCAGACCAAGTCGCAACCGGCTGCGCCCGCGAATCCGCCAGCGCCACCGCAGCAGAAGTGAAAATGGCTATCAGGTCTGAGCCTACAGCTCTCAACAAATTGCGATTGACACCTGATAACTGAACGCGAACCTGCCATGATCCACGAAATTCTTCCCGTCGGCCCGCTGCAGTGTAATTGCTCGGTGATTGGAGATGAAGCCAGCCGCGAAGCTCTGGTCATCGATCCGGGCGACGAGATTGAAGACATTCTCGCGCTTATCCGCAAGCACAATCTTGACGTCAAGCAGATCGTGATCACTCATGCTCACATTGACCACGTGGGCGGCGCAATGAAGCTGCGAGCCGCCACAGGGGCGCCCATCCTGCTTAACCAGAACGATTACGCGCTGCTCAAAATGCTCGACGTGCAAGCGGCCTGGATTGGTGTGGCCGCTCCGGGCAAAGTTGAAGTCGACCACAGTCTTGGACAGGCCGACGTGGTGAGAGCCGGGTCGCTGGTGGCAGACGTAATCCACACCCCGGGTCACACGGAAGGCAGCATCTGCCTTTACTTTCCTGCGGAGAAGAAACTGATTGCCGGCGATACCCTATTCGCCGGCAGCATCGGTCGAACCGACCTCCCCGGAGGTTCGTACGAGAAAATCATCAAATCTCTGCGCGGCAAGCTGCTGGCGTTACCGGATGAAACCATCGTTGTTCCGGGCCACGGACCATTCACGACCATCGGCGAAGAGCGGGAGAGTAATCCGTTTCTGGTGGGCCGTTAAGGTCGCTGATAATGACCTGGTTCCCATCGAACGGATATCGCTCCTGTTGTCGCGGAATTTGACGGTCGTTTGCTGCAAGACAGTCAACGATAGAACTCATGTGGTATAACGGCGCGGCTAGAGGCATGCCGCATAATGGATAAGGAAGATCTGCGCTGGATGGAACTGTGCCGGCAAATGGCACATGAGCAAGATCCCAAGAAGTTAAATGAATTAATTGCCGAGCTTGGCCTTCTGCTCGAGCAGCGGGAGCAGAGGCTCAAAGCCAAGAAACCGCCCGACGAGACCAGCGACTAGTGAAGATGTTTAAGCAGTCGCGTAATCCCTTGGCAAAATTCTTCCGGCTGGGTCAGCAGACTTATGATCAGGTACCCGTCGCTGGGAAATTCATAAAAGTGGCCGGGATGAACCAGCACTGAGGCTTCGCGCAGGATATCAATTGCCAGGTCCTCATCGGACTGAGTCGCAGGGACACGCATAACAGCGTTCCATCCGCCTTCGACGGCAAGACGTTGACAAGCCTTCTGAACGGCAAGAAGACGGTCGAGTTCCCGCAAATTTGTAAGCACGCGATCCAGCAACATCGGCTGCATCCTCTTGCGCTGATCGAGTAACCTGGGGGCTGCCAGTTGAATGGGAGCATTCATCGAGAGATAGGTATCGGCAATAACTTCCAGGCGTTCGATTGCCGCGCTAACCTCCTCGCGGGGACCGCTGGTGGCGATCCAGGAGAACTTCATCTGCGGCAAGCCGGAGATTTTTGAGAGTCCGCTCAGGGTGAAGGTGAGTACTTCATGGTTATCGGCAAAGCTGGGTCGACGCCGGACGTCGTGGGCGTAATCGAGAAATACTTCGTCCGCGATCAGGCAGAGGTTGCGCCCGCGGCATAACTGGTTGAGTTTCTCCCGCTCGCCTGCGCTAACGAATGACCCCGTCGGATTGTTCGGGTGCACGACAACCACGGCGCGAGTGCGGTCACTGATGGCTGGGCGGAGCGAAGCGAAATCAATCTGCCAGCCGTGATCGTAAATCAGAGGATAGGAAACCAGTCGCACATCTTCAAGCTCGGCAAGAAAATCAAACAACGGATAACTGGGTTTGGGGACGAGGATTTCATCGTCCGGATTACACAGCAGGCGGAAGATATACGAGTAGCCTTCACTAGTGCTGGTGTTGAGCACGAGTGATTCAGGATCTAACCTGGAAATTCCGTGCTGCTCACGATAGTAGCCGATGACAGCTTCGCGGGCGCTGAGCAAGCCTTTGGGCTGGGGAACGTAATCGATAGACCCAGGCTGGTGCAGAGCATTGCGGATGGCTTCGGCATCATAGGGAAGCCCAACGCGAGTGGGGTTGGAGACTGTAAGGTCGAGCAGTTCCTTTCCCGCAGCGCGAAGTTCGCGCTCGACTTCGGTGAATCGATTGGGAGTGAGTTTCCATCCGGTGCGCCTGGAAAACATGAGCGACCATGATACCGAAGTCAGGTCCCAGTCAAGATTTCAGATTGAAGATCTCAAAGGGTCGACAGCTCACTTTGCGCAACTATTTGGAACAGGGCGCCGTCAAAAACAAGGGCTCGGCCCAATTCGGTAGGCTATTAAATCGTTGCACTTACAGTAGAGGCGCACTGAGTGCCGAAAGTATAGTCATGTTGGTCACAGTGACCGCATTCGCGCCCGTATTGCTCACGTAGACATACAAAGGGCTGGAAGGTGAGTTGAGGGGAACTGATCCAAACTGTATGGGATTGGGATAAACGTTAACCGGAACGGCGGCTGCGGCC
>CATPBY010000335.1 GCA_955652845.1 uncultured Terriglobales bacterium
CGATACCAGAAGCCAAACAGCATCAATGAGTCTGGCGTCTGGCGCTGTGCGTTATCCGATTCGTTCATGAGGAGGGGGCGAATTCCTTAATTGCGCTTTTTGATTGCTGAAAGTAACGAGTCGAGCCTACTACAGCGTGCCGGCACACGGAATAGCGGCTCATATCTGGAAAAAGCTGTGAAACACTTTCAATACTTCGGCGGCCAAGCCATCCCGCCTCGATTTCCCTTTGAATCCCAAATCGTGCCCTTCGCCCTCTACGGCCATCAATCTTTTTGCTGCTGGAATCAGCCGCAACGACGAATCCAATTCTTCAATCGACCCAAACGGATCTCGCGTGCCGTGCACGAATAGGGCAGGAGTAAATAACCCAGGCAGGTGCTGCGTGCGCAGCTGAGCCAATTTTCGCGGAGGGTGCAGTGGATACGATAACAAGAGTAGTCCGTCCGCAAGCTTCGGTTCCTCGGCGCACAGCATAGTCGCCTGGCGGCCGCCGTATGAGTGTCCGCCAAGAAATATGCGGCCCGGAACTTCGCTGCGCATTACATTTACGGCGCGCTTCAAGCCTTCCCGATCGCGCCCAGCGGTGCCCGGTCCCGGAGGGCCATACGGCCGACTTTGCCGGAAGGGCAGATCACAGCGGAGCACGGTGAAACCCGTGTTGGCAAAGGCTTCTGCCAGTTCGATCAGCAGAGGCGCCTGACAATTCCCTCCTGCGCCATGGCTCAGAACAAGGGCGGCGCGGGGATTTCCGGCGCGATGGAGGAATCCGCGAACTTCAGGATCGAAGGAGGCATTGACAAATCGCTCGCCGCTGGAGGACATGCTTATTCTTTTCTGTCCGCGGTTGACCGCCGCCGGCGCGAAGAGACCTTTGGCTTCGTCATTTCAGGCGAGACTACATGCAGGCGCATGAAGTTTGTCGAGCCGGACGCCATTTGCGTTCCCGCTACCACCGCCAGCACATCTCCTGCTTTGATACGCTCCTGGCGCAGCAAATTCTTTTCCGCGACCAGCACCATGTCCTCTGCGCTGTTGGTCTGGGCATGCAGCACCGGATGCACTCCCCAGAACAGGTTCATACGGTTGCAGACCGGGACGGCCTGGCTGAAGGCGTAAATCTCACTCTGAGGACGGTACTTCGAAATTAAGCGCGCGGTATTGCCCGACTCCGTGAAAACGGCTATGGCACTCATATGCAAATCTTCAGCAGCGTGAGCGATGGACTCGCAGATCGTCTCCGCAATCGACAGGCGGCTGTGCTGGCGGCGGCGCGGCTGGGTGAACTCGGCCATGTTGCTTTCCGCCTCCACCACGATCTTGGCCATCATCGAGACCGCCTCGCGCGGATAGCGTCCGCTCGCAGTTTCAGCTGACAGCATGACAGCATCGGTGCCGTCGAAAATCGCATTGGCGACGTCGCTGGCCTCGGCACGCGTAGGACGTGGGTTCTCGATCATCGACTCCAGCATCTGGGTAGCGATAATGACAGGCTTGCGCCAGTAGGCCGACCTGCGGATCACGTGTTTCTGAATGACCGGAACCTTTTCCGGCGGCATCTCCACCCCCAGGTCGCCGCGAGCCACCATCACACCGTCAGCGGCTTCAAAGATTCCCTCCAGCTGTTCCAGTGCCTGCGGCTTCTCCAGTTTGGCAATCACCGGCACGTCGCTGCCATGCGCCGCGATTAGCTCTCTGACACTGATTACATCAGCGCTGGAGCGCACAAACGACATGGCCACCATGTCGACGCCATGTTTTAGTCCGAACTCCAGGTCAGCGCGGTCTTTGGGCGTCAGTGCGGGAATCGACAACGCGGCGCCGGGCAGGTTAATGCCCTGGTGCTCGCCGAGCAGCCCGCCATTCACCACCTCACATTCGATTTCATCGCCGCGCAGCCGCAAAACGCGCAGCTCGATCCGCCCATCGGAAAGCAGTATACGGGCCCCTGCATGTACTTCCTGAGCCAAACCTTGAAATGTAGTTGAGATGAGCGCCGGCGTGCCCGGCAGATCGCGGGGCGTAATGGTGATGCGTGAGCCGCTCTTAAGAAATACCCGGGTATGTTCCTTCAGGCGTCCAGTGCGGATCTTGGGGCCTTGCAAGTCCTGCAGGATGCAGACACTGCGGTTTTCCTTTTCTGCAGCGCGCCGAATGCGCGATATATTCCGAACGTGTTCAGGATGCGATCCATGAGAGAAGTTCAGGCGGGCGACATCCATGCCCCGCCGCATCAGGTCGCGAAGACTGTCTTCGGAATCACAAGCCGGACCGATGGTGCAGATAATTTTGGCGCGGCGGTCGCCCGGGGCCGGTCCGATGGGGAGATCGCCAGAAACCAAGTCTGACCCGCGGGATGTCACAGCGTCATCACCACCCTCATGAGGAAGCGCAGTTTAATTCCGCGAGGTCTTTACTGAGTTGCCCATTGTCACCAATTCTTTACCCAGCATGGCGCGCGGAAACAGCATGGCGTTAAACTCCGCGCCGATCAGAATAATCAGAGAGATCATGTACATCCACACCAGAAGCGCGATGCCCACACCGAGCGAGCCATAAATGATGCTGTAGTCGGCATAGTTCTGCAGGTACCAGCCAAACAGCATGGTGGCAGCAAACCAGAGGGCTGTCGCCAGCGTCGCGCCCGGCAACACGCTGTGCCAGGGCTGGGTGCGCGGGACGGCGTTGTGGTAAATGAGCGAAATCACGGCAATGCTGGTGAGTACGGCGATGAGCCAGCGAATTGCCGTCCACATCAGCAGAATGAAGGGGCCGAATTCGTGGCCAAGATTAAAGAGGATGCGTGTCTCAATCCGGTTGCCGAAGGCCACCAGCACGGTGGCGAAGGTCAGCGGGATGCCGGCGAGAATGACTAAGGCGAACGCGATGAACCGTTCTTTCACCAGACCCCAGATTTTCGGCAGCTCGTAGCACCGGCGAAACCCCTCCATCCAGGAAATCATCACGCCTGAAGCCGTCCACAATGTGATCAGGGAGGCGGTAACCAGCAAGCCCAGCGGGCGCTCGACCGTGCCTTTAAGCGAGGCGAGCACTGGACCACTTCCCGCCGGGAGAATCCTGCCCAGAGCATATGAGATTTCGCGAAGGTAGGCCTCCGTTTTCCGCGAAGTAGCCAGGACCGAGCCCAACACCAGCAACAGAGGAAAAAATGTGAGAATTGACGAATAGGCGGAAGCTTTCGCAATAGCAAACGCGTCGTGCTGGAACGCGCGCCAGAATGCAAGACGGAGTAGGCGTAGGAATCGCAAGACCAATGGTTTCAGGGTATTGCGCCGTGGCACCGGGCGCAACTGCGAAATGACACTCGGTTCCCGATCTTGCAATCGTTGAGGATTGGCGTGCATGGGGGAAGAGAAAAACGAAGGGGCGGATCGACCGCCCCCTCTTTCGCTAGTAATTACTCCGCTGTCAGTTCCTCGGTCTCACCTTCGTGCCGCATCAGCTCGAGCGCGCGCTCGGCCTCCTCGTACGCTGCCGAAACCTCTTCTTGCACCTTGGCGGCCGCCTCTTCCATTTCTGGCGAAAGCCGCACGTTGCGGTAGTATTCCATGCCGGTGCCGGCCGGGATGAGCCGACCGACGATGACGTTTTCTTTTAGGCCGCGCAAGTGGTCCACCTTGCCGTTGATGGAGGCTTCGGTGAGCACTCGCGTGGTCTCCTGGAACGACGCCGCCGAGATGAACGAGTCGGTCGAGAGCGAGGCTTTGGTGATACCGAGTAGGAGCGGCCGGCCGGTAGCCGGACGTCCGCCCTCTTTGATCACGCGATCGTTCTCTTCCGCGAAATGGAACTTGTCCACCTGCTCTTCCAGCAGGAACTTGGTATCGCCCACATCTTCGACTTTGCGCCAACGCATCATCTGGCGCACGATCACTTCGATGTGTTTGTCGCTGATGTTGACGCCCTGCAGCCGGTAGACCTCCTGGATCTCATTGACCAGGTAAGACTGCAGTTCCTTTTCTCCCAGCACGGCCAGGATGTCATGCGGGTCAAGCGGCCCGTCCATCAGCGGTTCACCCGCCCGGACGCGCTCGCCCTCCTGCACGTTGACGTGGACGCCGCGCGGCACCGAATACTCCTTCTCTGTGCCGCTGTCGGCCACCACGTAAATCTTGCGCTGACCTTTGGCCACTTCGCCGAACTTGACGGTGCCATCGATTTCGCTGATGACCGCGGTATCGTGCGGTTTGCGGGCCTCGAACAATTCCACCACGCGCGGCAGGCCGCCCGTGATGTCCTTGGTCTTGGTGGTTTCGCGCGGAATCTTGGCCAGTACGTCGCCAGGATGCGCTGTGTCCCCGTCCTGCACCATCAGGTGGGCGCGTGAAGGCATCAAGTAGCGTTTGCTGCTCTTGCCCTTGATCACGATGGCCGGCTGGCGCTTCTCGTCGGGCGAATCTGCCACCACATGACGCGACAGCCCGGTGACTTCGTCCACTTCCTCGTGCAGCGTGACCCCTTCTTGCAGGTCTTTGAATTGGACGGTGCCGCCGATTTCTGTGAGGATGGCGAAGGTGTACGGATCCCACTCGACGAGAACTTGCCCGAGTTGCACCGGATCGCCTTCATTCACCTTTACCTTGGCGCCGTAAACCACCGCGTAGCGCTCGCGCTCACGGCCCTTTTCGTCAACCACTGCAATCGAACCCTGGCGGTTCATCACTACCAGGTCGCCAGACTTGGCTTTTACGGTCTGCAGGTTAATGAAGCGCACCACGCCGTTGTTCTTGGCGTCGAGACGCGATTGCTCGGACACTCGCGATGCGGTACCACCGATATGGAAGGTACGCATGGTGAGCTGGGTTCCGGGTTCGCCGATAGACTGCGCCGCAATCACGCCTGTGGCTTCGCCCAATTCGACCAGGCGGCCCGAGGCAAGGTTGCGGCCGTAGCACATCACGCAAACTCCGCGTTTGGACTCGCAGGTCAGCACCGAACGGATTTTCACCCGCTCGATACCCGCAGCCTGAATGGAGCTGGCCAGTTCTTCCGTGATCTCCTGGTTGATGTCGACGATCACGTTGCCGTCATAGTCTTTGATCTTTTCGAGCGACACCCGGCCTACGATCCGGTCGCGCAAAGGTTCGATGATCTCGCCGGCTTCGACGATACCTTCAACATAGATGCCGTCGACGGTGCCGCAATCGTACTCGCTGATAATGACGTCCTGCGCCACATCGACCAGACGACGGGTAAGGTACCCCGAATCGGCCGTTTTAAGCGCCGTATCAGCCAGACCTTTGCGCGCGCCGTGGGTCGAGATGAAGTATTCGAGCACGGTCAGCCCTTCACGGAAGTTAGCCGTGATCGGGCTCTCGATGATTTCGCCGGAAGGCTTGGCCATCAATCCGCGCATCCCGGACAGCTGCCGAATCTGCTGTTTCGATCCACGAGCGCCGGAATCCGCCATGACGTAAATCGGATTAATGAAACCTTCCTTGTCGCGCTGCTGCATCTGGCCAAACATCTCGTCCGCGACCTTTTCTGTAATGGCAGACCAGATTTCGATGACCTTGTTGTAGCGCTCGCCGTTGGTGATGGCGCCGTCCAGATACTGCTGCTGCACGCTGACCGCCTGCTTCTCGCCGTCACGCACCAGGGTCTTCTTGTTATCAGGAATGACCATGTCGTCGATGCCGATTGAGAGGCCTGCCTTGGTCGCAAAGCGGAAGCCCAGGTCTTTGACCTCATCCAGCATCTTGACCGTGGTTTCCAGGCCAAACCGCAGGTAGCAGTAGCTGACCAGCTGTCCGATGCCCTTCTTCTTGAGCAGGCCATTGATGTACGGCATGCCCTCGGGCAAGTGATCGTTCAGGATGGCTCGGCCTACTGTAGTGTTCAGGAAACTACGCTCATACCTTACCGGCTCAGTGTGAATGATCTCCTGATCGTCGTAGGCGGCAGTCAGGTCGATGACTTCACCCGTATGCCGCAGACGAATCGGAGACAGCGTTTCCACCTCGCCGGCTTCCATCGCCAGCAAAACTTCTTCAATGTTGGCGAAGGCACGTCCCTCCCCTTTGGCGCCGGGTTTGCCTTTTGTCAGGTAGTAGAGCCCGAGCACCATGTCCTGGGTAGGAACGGTGATCGGCTGGCCGGAAGCCGGCGACAGAATGTTGTGTGACGACAGCATCACCACGCTGGCTTCAACCTGGGCTTCCGGAGACAGTGGAATATGCACCGCCATCTGGTCGCCGTCGAAGTCGGCATTGAATGCCGTGCAAACCAAGGGGTGAATCTTGATCGCTTTCCCTTCGACCAGCACCGGCTCAAAGGC
>CATPBY010000336.1 GCA_955652845.1 uncultured Terriglobales bacterium
GTTCCAGCAAGGCCGAGACCTCCAGCCGGAAGAGCGAGAAGAAATAAGCGGCATCAATCCCCCTCTCTCCAAACTCGCCCGGCGGTCAACGCCATCGCAAGCTATATCCCAGTTGATCCAGAATCTGATTTTCGAATTCATATTGCAGTATGACAAAGAAATTGTCGCCCCGGAACTCCCACGATGCGGCATAGCGCGTCAGATTGGGTGGAAAGGAATAGGCAGCAGCGTAACGAACGTTACACGGTCGCGGGCATGCGATCAGTCCGGTCGGATCGGCGCGGTAGACGTTGGTCGCTGCCAGCAGTGTGCTGGAAGGAACGTCGGGTTGGGGCCAAACCAGCAGTTGACGCGGCGTTACGCGGAGTGCACGTACGTCGCCCGGCTGAATGTCGGCGGCCACATTAGTGCCGATTCGCTGCAAGGGATTAAGGTCCAGCGCATGCGATAGAGTTTGCTGAGCGGCATTCCAGATCGCGTGTAAATCAGCGTCGGAATGCTGAGTACGATTGACGAATGCTACCGAAGCTCTGCCCGGCAACCCGCCGCCGCAGCCCGCAAGCACCAGTATGAGTACCAGCCAACTCGATCGTTGGACCAGCAACCGCCGCAATTGGAAAAAAGCGGGCAAATCGAGACAAGCCTCTCCATAAACCATCGGCATAAACTTTCTTAATCCTCAGTTCTGGCGTTCCATCTCTTTACCCCAGCGGATTGAGCTAGGCGGGTGCTGAATCATTTTTAGCCACCCGGCATCTAAGTGGGGTGAGATAGTCGTTATAACGAGGAATTAACAATGTTTATCATTCGGCGCAGTGAAGAGCGCGGCGGCGGCGATTTGGGCTGGCTTAACTCTCACTTCACATTTTCTTTTGACCAGTACTACGATTCCCGTTTCATGGGCTTCCGCTCCCTGCGGGTGATGAATGAAGACCGGGTGCAGCCGGGCCAGGGTTTCCCTATGCATCCTCACCGGGACATGGAAATCATCACTTACGTCCTTGAAGGCGTCCTGGAGCATAAAGACAGCCTGGGTACCGGTGCGGTGATTCGCCCCGGCGACGGCCAGCGCATGAGCGCCGGCCGCGGCATCCGGCACAGTGAATTTAATCCATCAAAAATTGACCCGGTTCATCTGCTGCAAATCTGGATCACGCCGGACAGGGCAGGTCACGAGCCTGGGTACGAGCAGAAAGCGTTTCCGGAGGCAGAAAAGCGCGGGAAGTTGCGGCTGATTGCTTCGCCCGATGGCGAAGACGGCTCGGTCACAATTCATCAGGATGCGAAACTGTATGTGTCCTTGCTATCGGCTGGGCAGGAAGTAACGTATGAGTTGGGGAAGAACCGCTATGCCTGGCTTCAGGTTGCCCGGGGCGCGGTGGAATTGAACGACAAAAAGCTGAACCAGGGAGACGGCGCCGCAATCAGCGAGGAACAGCGGCTGGTCATCAAGGGCGTGCAAGAAGCCGAAGTCTTGCTGTTCGATCTAACGTAAAGCCAAGCTCGCTAACCCGAGGGGCGGAACCCGGGGGCGGAATGTTTCCGTTGTGCACGATGGTGTGATTGCCGTCGGGCGCGTCCTGTGCTAAGTTCGGCTTCAATTCTCCGATGCTTTCTTTATTCCATCACGACACGCTGCCTCGAAAGTCAGCAGAGGAGCCGGTTCAGGCCGCGGTGCCGGATTTGCGCGATGCGGAGATTGCGGTGGTCTACAACGCGAAGCGCATAGGCGGAGATTTCTACGATTTCCTGCGAGTTGGCCCGAACCGGGTGCTGTTCGGGTTGCTTGATGCCGCGGGAGGCGAGGAAGACACCCGAAACATTGTGGCTGCCGCAAAACAAACTTTCCGCACCAGGGGGATGGAACTCTTTGCGCCGGAAGAAGTCAACGAAACTGAAGCCATGACCGAGCTGTGTCTGGACCTGAATCGGACGATCCTGGAAACCGCCGTGGGCGTGCGCTCGTGTCCCGCGTTTGCTGGTTGCTATAACGAAAATCTCGGAATCGTGTCCTACTTTAATGCCGGACACACGCCGGGCTTCCTGCGAGATCATGCCAGCGTGGCCCAGTTGCCCGCCACCGGACTTCCACTGGGCCTTTTTTCGCACGCCACCAGCGACTCACAGGTAGTAGCGCTCGAGCCAGGCGCGGCTCTCCTGCTGGCTTCGCGGGGAATCGTCGAGGCAAAGTGCAAAGACGAAGAATTTGGACTGGAAGGGGTTCAACACATGCTGGAGCGCGCCGCCGGGGAATCGGCGAATGAGTTGTGCGTAAGCCTTCTTGATAAAGTTCAGGAGTTTATGTGCCGGCCCCCCACCGACAATGACGTGACTGCGCTGGCGCTGGTCCGCGCGGCGACGGCCAAAGTCGCGGCCTCCTGAAGCTACACGCTTGCAGGCCCGCGCTTACCTATAAACCGCTCAGTTGTGGAAGGCGGGAGCGCAAAAAAAATCGCCAGTGCAAGGTTCAACAACAAGCTTGCTGGGACGCTTACCCACGCCAGGGCAATGCACAACAGGTAGAACACCGGGCCGAAGGCGTACTGGAAAGTAATTCTTCTGGTTGTTGCCAGGTCGACGTCCTGCCCTAAAAGATGTCCATTCCGTGATGCGCAGTACCGCCAGAGAGCGTTGAAAATGACCGCAATCACGAAATAAGTTCCATTGTAGAGAATTGCTGCTGTCCTCTGACCACCGCGGCCCAGGTGCTTCGCCAGCACCGCTGCCGGATAAGGAACGGCGGTCACTCCCAGCAAAAGCGCCAGGTTCAAAATCATCAGGGTATTGTTGGAACGCCGAATATGGGTGAACAACCGGTGATGGTTGATCCACATGATGCCGATAAAGGCGAAACTGATGACGAAAGCCACGTACGATGGCCATTGCCTCAATAGTTGGCCGGCAAGGTCATTGTCAGCGGTAGGAACTTTGATTTCCAGAATCAGCAGGGTGATGGCAATCGCGAAAACCCCGTCCGAGAAAGCCTCGATTCTCGCCGTTTCTTTTTCCATGAATCAAGGCAGACGGTTAGGGATGCCCGGCCTTTCTTTTTTCGGATAAAGTCGACGCGTGCCGGATATTTGTCGCAGGCGCCAGTTCTTCGGCTGTGACGAAAATCGGCTCTATATCGGTGGGAATGTCCTGCAACTTATCGAATGCGTGGCGCAGGATTGGTCGAATGGTGCCCAGCTCGTCTAACATCTTTTTCGCGCCGCTGTAGTTGCCCTCAGCCTCGAGGGTCAACAGATCGTGGTCCAGTTCGCGCACCGCCTGCTTGAATTTCTCAATATCGAGCGCAAACGTCCCATCGCCCGTCTCTCGAAAGGAGCCTTTGTCGATCAGATAGTTAAACTGAATAGCCATTCCTTTGCCATGTGCTTCGTTCAGCCCGAAGCGGAGGCTTCGGAACATCGAAGCAAGGTATGTAGTGTAGAGCTGCCGTTGCGCGGCGTTGCCGGAAGGCAGCACTCTGGTCAGGCCCATCTCGGTGGCGTGATCCATCATGTACTGCAGGGCAAATAGACCGGTGACATCGGCTTTGGCTTCTTCAATTGCGCTGTAGAGTTCCTTCAGTTCTTCTCGGGGTGTGGTATCGCGGTCCTGAATCCTGATCTGGTGAGGCCCGAGCCCGTGCATGAGTTCATGCGCGACGATGTGAGTAAAAAAGGAATCGAAGTTTACGTCGAGCTTTGCCTGGGCTGACAGCATGCGGTTCGCAATAGGGAGGAGCACGGTACGGAACTTGGCTTCCTGCACGTTCTTCAGCATCACCCGCTTGCTGCCCTTTTGCTGCACTACGCGAGCATCGTTGGGCAAGTTGTAAGCGGCGGTAGCGATTCCCCGGTTGCCGTCGCCCGCGCTGAGGATTTCCTCCACGACCCGCAGTGGCGCTGCCCCGCCCAGTTTGGGGTTGCGATATTTTGAATCACCAGGCAGGTGGTCTTCGATTTCCTGCAGATGTTGAGCAAACGCCGAGACCTTCGCCGTTTCCTCGTCATCCCGCAGATTTATGAATGCTTCGAAAGCCGCTTTGTAGCCAAAAAGTTCATCATCGTAGGTTTCGTAGGGGCCTATGGTGATATCCAGGGGAGCATCCAAATCCATCCAGGCAAGGTCGCTCGCGTAATAATCATTGGAGAGAAACGCGTCGGCGCGCAGGCTGAGAAATTTTTTTAGCGACAAATTGCCGGTCAAGCTGGCGGCTTCGCGCAGCAGATTCGCCGCGCGAGTAAGGTCGGTTTTGTACTCCGCGCTGTAAGGGATGAATTTGTAGGTGTCGCTGGCGGAGTCCGTGTTTGGACGAATTACGGTAAAAAAACTTTTCGCTTGCTTTTGGTCTTCGGTAGAAAGAGAAGCAAACCAGCGCTCGAAATCCGGCTTGATCATCTCTTCCGGATAAAAATTTGCGCCCGGGAGTTTGCGCGATGGAACGCCAGGTAAAAACGCTTCGAATTCATCGAGTGCGGACCACGGACCCTTGTTGATCCGAAAATACTGGAGGCGTGTCTGGCCTAACGCTGTCGTGTCCCTTTGCAAATTGGCATAGAGCGCCGGATTACCTTTCCAATATTGCTTCAGGAAGATGTCGTTCATAACTCGGCCAGCCTCGATCAGCTTGATCAAGGCTTGCTTGTCGCCGGAGGAGAGTCTCGATGTATCGACCCGCAGGGCAGTAGGAGCAAAGCGGGCAGTCATTTTCTTCAGTCGGGTCAAATCTGGAACTGACGGAGTCTTTCCCTGGGCGCCTATGCTGAAAATCCCGAATAGAAAGAAGAATGCGAGGGACAAAATCACATGATCGGTCAGTTTTAGCACCCTTACCTCCGATTTGGGCCGGACTCACAGCGTCGCAAAACCGATTATCATAGCAGGTGCGACGCTGGCCGCGCGCGCACATCCAGAGGTACAATTCCATTAAAGGTCAAAGACTTTATTGCGACCGAGCGAGTCCCGTTGGATATCAAAATCATGCGAATCTTACGTCCCTGTTTACTTCTCCTGTTGTGGGTTGGCGCTTTGCCAGACGCCTTGCGGGGCGACACCGTCATCGAGGAGATCATTGCTCGCATTAATAATCAAATCGTAACCCGCACTGAGTATCTGCGCAGCAAAGAGCAGTTGAAGCAGGAAGCCCAGCAGCAGGACCCGGTTAACGCGGACAAAGTCATCGCCGAGCGCGATAAAGACATCTTGCGCGATCTGATTGATCAGCAACTGCTTCTGGAAAAGGGTAAAGATCTCGGCATAACCGCGGACACGGAACTGGTCAAAAAGCTGGATGACATGCGCAAAGACATGAATCTGGAGAATATGGAAGATCTGGACAAGGCCGCCCAGGCGCAGGGCATCTCCTTCGAGGATTTCAAGCAGAACCTGCGCAATCAGATCATTACGCAGCAGGTCATCGGCAGAGAAGTCGGTTCCAAAATGTCCATCTCTAAGGAGGAAGCGCAAAAGTTCTACGACGAGCACAAGAATGACCTGGAGCAGCCAGAGCATATCCGGCTGAGTGAAATACTGGTCTCTACCGAAAAGAAAGGTGCGAGCAACGCCGCGGACGATCCGCAACAGCTGGCGGCAGCGCAGGCCAAAGCTGAAGAGCTTCTTGCCCAGATTCGTAAAGGAGCGAATTTTGACGACGTTGCCAAAAAGAATTCAGATGGGCCGACCGCAGCCCACGGCGGCGATCTGGGAGACTTCAAACGCGGGACCCTTGCCAAGGAACTTGAAGATAGGACTTTTGCCATGAAACCAGGTGAGGTTTCAGACGTGATCCGTACTCGGCAGGGATTTGTCATCCTGAAAGTGAGCGAGCACCATAATGCTGGCGTACCACCGATGAGTGAGGTTGAATCGCGAATTCAGGAAGCGCTGTATATGCAAAAGCTGCAGCCCGCTCTGCGCGAATACCTGCTGAAGCTTCGTGAGCAGGCCTATATCGACGTAAAGCCAGGGTACGTGGACACCGGCGCCAGCCCGAATCAGACCAAACCAGTAGAAACCACAGCCAAAGATACAGGCGCGAAGGAACTCAAGAAAAGGAAGAAGAAGCTAAAGGTGCTGTAGTCGGGCGGGCCCGGCAGTCGCCAAGACCTGTTCCGGCCAATGATCATGAAAAATTTCTTTGTTTGCGATTGCGTGCAGCACGAGAACAAAGTCATTGTCACCAGTTTTGTCGTTGTGTCCAAGCAAGTGAAGCCCAAGAAATCCGGCGAGCCCTATCTCGCGCTGACTCTAGGCGACCGCGGTGGGCACATTGAAGCCAAGATGTGGGACAACGTGGAAGACGCGCTGGATACGTTCGAGCAGGATGATTTTGTAAAA
>CATPBY010000337.1 GCA_955652845.1 uncultured Terriglobales bacterium
AGGCTCGACCGGATCTCCGCGGCCACAGTTTCCTTAATCAATGTGCCCGGCCTTATGGCGTTGTCTCCATCAAAGCGCTTCACTTTGGTTTTCAGCCCGTCGGACAACTCCATCAACGAAGTGGATAATTCCAAGGAGGCGCTGGTTTCGGGCTCCAGTAGCCACATAACGCTCGCAGGACCCACGGAAAGCATCGTGGTAGGGACGGACAATGCCACCGGATATGTCGCCGTGCCCAGTGCTCCGGTCACCGGACAATCTCCAGGCGCGGTGGAAGTCCTGAATCTGTCAAGTGGAAGCATTATTGCTACTTTGCCTGTCCCCAACGCCCGCTTCATCGTTAAAAGCCATAATGGCAACCGGCTGCTGGCATTCGGTAACGACACCGACCCGGTTCATTGTGGTTCCACCTCGCAGTCGGTGGTGGTCGTTATCTCTCCAAGCCTAATTGGAACAAGTCAGGATCCACGCACATTCGTGTGTTCGAATGCATTCGACCATCCGGTCTGGGGAGTTTTCAGCGCTGACGATTCAACAGCCTACATTCTCAGTTGTGGCGCGGAATGCGGGGGAGGCCCGGCTGCCGTTACGCCGCTTAACATGACCACGAACTTCCCTGGGGCACCAATCCCGGTGTTCGCAGCAACCATTGGCCTGCTCAATGGCAGCAGTCTTTACGTGGCCGGGACACCATTCGGCCGCGCTTGCGGTAATTGCGGCACGCTACAAGTTGTAGACGTTAACTCTGCAACGGCAGCTCCGCCGGTCACTATTACCGACGGCGACCACTACCGCATGGAAATGGGCGCCAACGGGCAACTCTTCATTGGCGCGCGCAACTGCAGCAGCGCCTGTTTGTCGATTTTTAATACGGCTGACTCTAAGGTCGTTATTCCGCCGCAGAGTGGCGATGTGACCGGAATCCAACCGATCAGCAACCGCAGCGTGGTGTACGTGTGCCAGGGTGGAGGCCTGTTCATTTACGACACCATCAGTGACGCGCTGCAAACCACGCAACTTGCCTTCCAAGGCCAGGCGATAGATGTAAAGTTAGTGGATTGACAGATCGGGCAAGCGCGAGCGGATAGCTCGTGCCCAAACCCAGAGGATCCACGGTCATCTGGGCTTTTCGAGCAAAATCTGGTGGGCGCGCGATCGTTGCACGGCGGCCTCGGAAAACGGCAGAGTGAAGGTGGAACCTTCATACCACGCCTTCCATTGATCCATGTAAAAAGAACTCAAAAAATTTCCCGCTTCACCCGTGACTAAATTCAGGCTCGAATCATCCAGTTCAGCGAGATCCACGGTCATACGTTCCGATGGACCGTGGCTTCGGGACACCGCTTTTACGGTGTAGCTGCTGCCGGATTGTGGTTGCGCTCCTGGACCGGCCCATCGCCGTATGAACGGAATTTTCCCCAGAATCGGATGCTGAATTTCGACGGGATTGTATCGTCCCCACTTCCACAGGCCCAGGTCTTTGGGAGCAGCCGGTTCACTCCCCGCCGCCTCAACCGCAGCAGCCAGCAACTCATCAAAGTTCGTGTACTTGTCGGGAAGCCAGCGCTTAGGCTGATGGAGCAGCATGTTTTCCATCCACACTGACTGCATGCCTCAATGGTAGGTTTCCCAGCTAACCTGGTTTTGAACTTGGGCCGCACCTTCAGGCGCCAAACCAAGTTTCGGTTCCAGCACCAGCCGCAGTAGTTCGGACCGGGCCCGTGCCGCGAGAACAGGCGCAACTGAATCGGCGTTCATCCTGCCGTCCCATCCGCGCATAATTTCTGCCGCCTGCCTGGCTCGGGCCGAAGAATTCCTGGTGTGGTCTACGGCATAAACGAAGCGCTCCGCTGAATAGCGCTCAAAATCAGAATAGATATCAGTTTGCAGCGCCAGCATGTCGGCCGCGGAGAATTTCTTACCCGACTCCAACACTCGGTAAATACGCGCAGTACGCCAGGGCGACTCCCAACCACTGCTGATGGAATAGGGATATCCGTCGGGCGAGATTCGTCCATTCGCGGTAGCGATAATTCCAGAAGGCGGGTTGAAAGTGCTGGGCAGCTTATCGAATGGAATGAAGCCGGTCCATTCATGCCCGTTGTCGCTTCCATTCTCGGGTAGGCTGCCGTCGCCGGAAGTGCGGATGGGAATCTTTCCTGTCGCCTGGTATCCAATGTTGCCGTCCACATCGGCAAACACGACATTCTGGCCGGGCGCATCAAGCTTAGAGAAAGCGTCGCGGAATTCCTGCCAGTTATGAGCCGAATTTACCTCGAAAAAGGGATTACGGGTGCCGTCATAAAGCGTCCAGCGCAGCGCCAGCGGCCGTGTTTCGCCTGGAACCAGTTCAGTGATGACCGGCCCGTGACGCGTGAGCACCACATCCACGGACACATCAGGTTTGCCCTTTACATGAATCACTTCCTGGCGGTGTTCGGGTTGCTTCCAGCCGTCTGGCGTGAGGTATTGCCCGCCTGGATTGAAGGTCTCGATGTAGATGTCTTCCACCGTCGGACCGATATTGGTAAACCCCCAGGCAATCCGTCGATTGTGTCCCACGATCACGAAGGGCATGCCCGGCAGAGTTACACCGGCGACGTCAAAGTCTTCGGAGCGGAGGTGGGCTTCATACCAGAGATTGGGCATCTGATGCCCCAGGTGCATATCATTCGAAAGCAGAGGTTTTCCCGAGACTGTATGCGCTCCCGAAACTACCCAGCTGTTGGAACCAATGACTGGACGTGCGTCGGGATCTGGTTCCTCACAATAAGCCGGCACCGCAGGAGGGCGGGCGCTGGTGATCGAACTTCCTTCCTCTGTGTCCATCTGATCGTCTTCGTCTTCGTCACCACCGGTATCCTGATCAAGATTTGCTCGCGGCGTGGTTGGTGGCCGGTCGTGCCAGGAAGAGTTGACGTACAAATCGGCCGTCAGCTCTGGTCCGAGTCTGGCCAGGATCTTCTCGCGGGGCAGGGCGTCCTTATAAGGATAGTGGTTCAGGTCCTTCACCATCTGAGCAGCGATTGCCGTGGAATCTTCCGGTGTCCACGGTCTTGGCG
>CATPBY010000338.1 GCA_955652845.1 uncultured Terriglobales bacterium
AATTGACCGGCGCACGCTGTACACCGTGTTCTCGCGGCCGGTGCGGCGCTGGGAATTCATTATCGGCAAGTTTTTTGGCCTGGCTGGAACGCTCGTAGTCAACGCGTTTTTCATGGCTATAGGAGTGTTTGCCGCGTTGTTCTACGTTTCGCGCCACTTCCAGAAAGGAGATGGCTGGGTTCTGGTCGCGCTCTATTTCATCATTCTGGAATTTCTGATCATTACTGCCCTGGCTCTGCTGTTTTCGTCTTTCTCCTCACCGCTGCTCTCCGCGGTGTTTGCTTTTTCCCTGTTCGTGATTGGGAGCTTCGCGGAGGACCTGCGAGGCTTTGCTGCTCTCACCCACGGAATCACGCGCTGGCTGGCCACCGGGGCGGCCTATCTCGTGCCAAACTTCTCCGCCTTGAACGTCATCAGTTCGGTGGCGCACCAGCAACCGGTTTCCGGGCAGCTGATTCTGTATAACACGGCCTACGCGCTGATCTATGCCACGATGGCGTTGTGCGGAGCGGTGTTGATTTTCGAACGCCGAAACCTGAAATGAGAACGTCGCGCCGTATCACTCTGGCATTCAGCGTCCTGCTCATCGGTTGCATGATTGGGTCTGTCGTCTTTCTGCGACGACTGGACCGCGTAAGGAGTGGGGCTACTTTAGAAGAAGTGCTCTACATTTCCTCTCCCCAAGCCCTCAAGCGCATGAGCCTGGGATACGATGGCCTGCTGGCTGACATTTATTGGACGCGGGCGGTGCAGTATTTTGGAAGCAAGCTGCACCAGCGCGACCGGCGATTTGAGCTGCTGGCGCCGCTGCTGGAGATCACCACTACCCTCGATCCTCACTTGCTGGTGGCTTACGAGTATGGAGCGAATTTCATGTCTCCGAAGCCGCCCGACGGCGCGGGAATGCCCAGGCAGGCGATTGAACTGGAGGAATTTGGCATCCGGAATAATCCCGATCAGTGGCGCCTGTACTACAACGAAGGCTTCATCTACTACATGGATCTGAAAGACTACAACGGCGCGGCCAACGCTTTTGCGCGTGGGTCGCAGGTGCCCAAGGCCCATCCATTTCTAAAAATTCTAGCCGGCCAAATGGCGGAGCATGCGGGCGATCTGCAAATGGCGCGGGCAATCTGGAGCACCACCTACCAGACCACGCAAGATAAAGACGTGCGGGCCAATGCGGCCGCTCACTTGCGGGCGATCAAGGTGGATGAGGATGTGACCGCCCTGGAAGCGCTGGTCGCCCGCTACCGCGAACAGACTGGCCTGCTTCCCCTTAGTTTTTCAGATCTTGAAAAGGCCGGAATGTTGCGCGGCACCCCTTTGGATCCGCTGGGCAATCCTTACAAGCTGATGTTCGATGGCCGGGTTGAAGTTCTCAGTCCGGACGACTTGCCGTTCATTGAAAAGGGAACGCCTCCAGGGTACGTAGCGCCTCCGCCGAAACTGCTTCCTGCAGAATAGCCACCCTTTACTTCGCGTTTTTTGCGATGTTTTATTGCGAGCTTTCCGGTAAAAAAGCCTGCCGCCAAGATCGCACAGAAAAAAGATCGCAAAGAAAACCCGCGAAGGCCGCAAAGAAAGGCAGACAGAAAACCTAGCACGCGATGGGAGATCGAGCACGCTGTGGCGATATGCATCTGCGCTGTGGGAATTTTTACGCGAGTCTGCGCCCGGGCGGCGGCGGCGGCGCTATGGAGATGTGGACTACGATTGGGACAATCGTGTGGACACTACCAGCGCGACGGTAAGTTGGCCGGACCGCCTGCGGGGCGTATTCAATTCTCCATACCAGCCCACCGAACCGGGACTCTTTCACGAGATGATTCGCAGCTTGCCCATCGAGTTCAGTGAATTTACTTTTATCGATCTGGGATCGGGCAAAGGCCGGGCCCTGCTGATGGCGGCGGATTATCCCTTCCGCCGGATTGTCGGGATCGAACTGCTGCCCCGACTACATCGGGTGGCTCAGGAAAATATCCGCGAATACAGGAGTGAGGCTCAGCAATGCTTCGCTGTAGAGTCAGTTTGCGGCGACGCCGTTGATTTTGCCTTCCCGCCGGAACCTGCAGTTCTTTATTTGTTCAATCCTTTGCCTGAAAATGGACTGGAACGGGTAATTGCCAACGTGGAGCTTTCGCTGGAGAAGAACCCAAGACCGGTTTACGTCGTCTACCATAATCCTCTGCTGGAAGCGCTGCTGGTTCGAAGCGCGACGTTGAAAAAGGTTGGCGGCACGGATCAATACTCGGTGTACGCGAGCCTGGAAAGCGGTGGACACAAGATTCCGGCTGTCTGATTGCATGGCAGGGAAGAACCGAAATCCCACGCTTCGGGATGGCAAGCAATTGTTGGACGACAAGCAATCGGTGAGAAGTTTAAGCCCGCTTGCGGAGGAGCCGAGATTGCCGATATGCTCCTTCCACAATGAAAATAGTACAACTGCTGCTCTTGATGCTCTCCGTCCCCCTCTACGGAGAGGCCTTAGCGAAATCGAAAGAGGTCGAAACCGTGTATCCCGAGGCGCTGGCGCTTTATCAGGATCTGCATCAGAGTCCGGAGCTTTCTTCCCATGAAAACCAGACCGCGGCGAAGCTGGCGAGCCGACTGCGAAATCTAGGCTATGAGGTCACGGAACAGGTTGGGGGTACCGGAATTGTAGCTCTGCTCAAAAACGGAGCGGGTCCGACGGTCATGCTGCGCACCGAGCTGGATGCGCTTCCGGTAGAAGAAAAGACAGGCTTGCCTTACGCCAGTAAAGTGCGCACGAAAGACAATTCGGGACGCGACGTTCCGGTGATGCACGCCTGCGGGCACGATCTGCACATGGCGACGCTGGTAGCCACGGCCACGATCTTGGCGCATAGCAAAGAAACCTGGCATGGAACGATCATGTTGATTGGCCAGCCGGCTGAGGAAACCATCTCGGGCGCCAGGCAAATGATCGACGACGGTCTGTTTAAACGTTTCCCCAAGCCCGACGTTGGCGTGGCTCTGCATGTGTTCAACGAGACTCCGGCCGGAAAAGTTGGGGTGGGCTCCGGCTTCAGATACGCCAATGCTGATTCCCTGCGTATCACGATCTACGGTAAAGGCGGACACGGTTCAGCGCCCAACACGACCATCGATCCGGTCGTGATCGCAGCCCGCACCATCATGGCTTTGCAGACCATCGCTTCCCGGGAAGTCAAGCCTGGCGAAGCTGCGGTGATCACGGTGGGATATGTTCAGGCCGGGACAAAAAACAACATCATTCCCGACCAGGCTGAACTGGGAATCACGGTTCGAACCTACAAACCGGAAATCCGCAAACAGGTTCTGGCGGCTATCGCCCGCATCGTCAAGGCTGAGGCGGATGCCGCAGGAGTCAAGCGCGAGCCAATGATCGAACACAATGAATCGACCGATGCGGTGTATGACGATCCCGCTCTGGCTCGTCGCCTCACCGGCGCGCTTGAATCGGCGCTGGGCAAAGAGAATGTGGTCGAGGTCGACCCTATCATGGGCTCGGAGGACTACTCATACTTCATCCAACAAGGTGTTCCATCTTTCTACTTCGGTCTGGGCGGAGCCGATCCGGCAAAATATGCGCAGGCAAAGGCCTCGGGAGAAAATCTGCCCTCCAACCACTCTTCCCTCTTCGCGCCCGACGTTGACCCCGCGATGCACACCGGCATCGCGGCGGAGGTGGCAGTGCTTCGGAACCTGCTGAGCGGATCAGCCAACGAACTGCGCCAGGCGATCGCCCATTCCGGCGAGGCGAAGTAGCGCTGTCTTATCAGGTGCCGCTGCCATGGCCGGCGATACGGGTGAATCCTTGAGAAAGCTTGATTTGACCTTCTGCCTGCTGATCGTCCTTGTGTCGCGTGCGCTTGTAGCCGCGGGCGATGCCGGAGCCGACGTCCATTCTCTGGCCCAGGCCGTGGACAACCACTACAACCACCTGCGTACCCTGGAAACTGACTTCACCGAGATTTACCGCGGGTCGGGGATAGAGCGAGTTGAGTCCGGGACCTTATTGCTGAAAAAACCCGGCAAGATGCGTTGGGAGTACCGTTCTCCCAAAGAGAAGTTATTCGTCAGCGACGGCGAGAACGCATGGTTTTACGTTCCCGGTGATCGCCAGGTAACGAAGACCCCAGTGCGCAAGTTGGACGACTTGCGTTCCCCCCTGGGCCTCCTATTGGGTAAGACAAGGCTGGAGAAGGAGTTGCAAGGATTATCGTTAGCCTCTGATGTAGCTCCTTCGACGCACGGCTATGTGGTGTTACGGGGAGTTCCTAAAGCCATGGCAGATCGGATTAGCCAGGTGATTCTGGAAATTACCCCAGATGACCGCATAGCCCGCATCATAATCGAAGGAGTGGATGAAGCGGTTACGGAATACCGGTTTACCAGTCAGAAGGAAAATGTGGAAATCGATGGCCAAAGTTTTCACTTTGTTCCGCCCCCTGGGGTAGAGATCGTCGAGGGGAATATCGCTCCTTAGCTGAAGTGGACATCATGCTGAGGGCTAAGATTAAGGGCCAAGCCTCTGTATCTAAGCTGTTTATGGTTTAAAGGGACGGTTTCCAATACAGCGAAAAACATCATTACCAGCGATACCTGTCAGGGCTCTTTGGAGCGCATATTCACATTGGGTTAATGCTTTTGAATGCTAGACTTGGAGGGGTAGTAATCTAGCGGGACATGGCCGAATTCCTGGTAAAAGTCGCGGATGAACGAGGACGCCTGTTGCAGCAGGTGGAGAACGGTTATTCGCAGTCCGAGGTGCGCGACCGATTCGTGCAGCAGGGTTACCTGGTGTACTGGGTCAAGCCGCGGGGCCTTTTTACCGGATCGATGCGGGTTGGAGGTCGAAAGGTAAAGCAGAGCCAGTTCGTAATTTTCAATCAGCAGTTCCTGACGCTGATTAAGGCTGGGTTGCCGATCC
>CATPBY010000339.1 GCA_955652845.1 uncultured Terriglobales bacterium
CAATGAATCAGATCTCAAAGAAGTTCGTAATGCTATTGCTCCGCGTCTACAAGTGGGCGATCTCGCCTGTGCTTTCACCAGCGTGTCGCTATATTCCAACGTGCTCGGAGTACGCGGCAGAGGCCGTGGAGCAATACGGCATTCTGCGTGGCGGTTTCATGGGAATCAAACGTTTGCTTCGTTGTCATCCGCTGGCGAAGAGCGGTTACGATCCGGTGGAGCCCGCAGACTTAAAAGTCGCGGATAGATACGTGTCCGCGCGGAATTGTGAAGTTACTGAGTAAGCCAATTTGCCAGACTTTCAAAATCCACAACAAGATCCCGGCACCGAGCGCAGGCTGCTGCTGGTCTTCGCGCTGACCTTCCTGGTGATTGCGCTGTCGCAGCCCCTGCTCAAAAAATATCTTCCGCAGCAGGCTGCTGCCCCCTCGCCGCCTCAACCGCAGCCCCAGTCCAATCCGGTGGCCAACTCGACCGGCGCGGCGCAGTCCTTGTCTCCGGCAGTTTCTGCGGCGACGAAGCAGGCCAATGCCGAGTCTGAAACAATTGTCGAAAATAATCTTTATAAAATCACCTTCAGCAATCGCGGCGGGCAGGTTAAATCCTGGATCTTGAAGAAGTATGACGACGATAAACGTCAGCCGCTTGAATTGGTGAATCACGCGGCGGCAGACAAATACGGCTATCCGCTGTCGCTTTGGACCTATGACGAAACCCTTCGAAACAAAATTAATTCCGCACTTTACGTCGCTTCGAAATCGGGGATACTTAGTGCCCCTGCTCAAATAACATTCGAATATTCTGACGCGGATTTAAGCGTACGCAAAACGTTCAAATTTGACGAAAGCTACGCGGTAGGCATTGAGACGTCAGTTCTTGCCAAAGGAAGCGACATCGCAGGCTTGCCCACGTGGCCCGCGGGGTTCGGCGATCAAGCTACTCTGGCTTCCTACGCTGCCAGTCGCATTGAGTATCACAACAGTGCGTCCAGTGAGCGCAGCCTTCTTGTGTTTCCGAAACCGACCGAACGCCTCGCCATCAAGGCCGTCAGCGGCGGAAAAACTTTTTCCGGCCCGTTTAACTGGGCGGGGGTGGTCGACCAGTACTTCGCCGCTGTATTCATTCCCGAAAATCCGGACAGCGCAGCCCTGGTGACACTTCGGAACTCGCTTGACGTCCCCAAAGACTGGCAACACCCCAATCCCCAGGAAACTACTAAAGTCGACGTCCTGGGCGCGGCCGTGGGGAGTCTCAACGGGTCCACCAAGGGCCGGATCTTTGTAGGTCCTAAGGCGCTTCATGTGCTCGAATCAGTGCCGGTTTCGGGAGTGGAAGATCACCCCGATCTCCGTGACCTGGTGAACTTCGGTTTCTTCGGCATTATCGCGCGGCCGCTTTTTATCTGGCTTCGCTGGACCTACGAACATATGGTCCATAACTGGGGCTGGGCCATCGCGATTCAGACTTTGATCATCAATCTGACCCTATTACCGCTTCGCGTCTCCAGCATGAAGTCAGCCCTGAAAATGCAAAAAGTTCAGCCGCAGATGAATTCCATTAAGGAGAAATACAAAAAATACAGCATGCGCGACCCGCGCAAACAGGAGATGAACCAGGAAATTGCCGAGTTAATGAAAAAAGAAGGCGTAAGCCCGGCGGGTGGCTGCCTGCCTCTGCTTATCCAGATGCCTTTCCTGTTCGCCTATTACAGCATGCTGGGCGCCGCCCTCGACCTGCGGCACGCTCCATGGCTCTGGGTACGCGATTTGTCATCTCCCGATCCGTGGCACATTCTCCCTATCGGAATTATCATCACCATGTTCCTTACTCAGCGCATGACGCCGCAAGCCGGCATGGATCCTGCGCAACAGAAAATGATGAACATGATGATGCCAGTGATGCTGGGCGTGATCAGCTGGAACCTGGCGGCAGGTCTGTGTCTTTACTGGTCGGAGGGAAACCTTATCGCTATCGCCCAGCAGACGATCATGAACCGGACCAAACTGGGCCGAGAGATGCGCGAGATGGCGCTGAAGCGCGCAAGGAAAAAAGAGAAGTGACACGAGCAATTAGCCATTAGCAATTAGCCATCAGCTCTTGGCTCTTTGGCTTGAATTCCCAACCTTCGAGGATATCAGCTGAAGATCAAAGCTAACGGGCAACAGCTTTCTATGCCGATCCCAGACAAAATCGCGTCCGCCAATAAGATTAACGAATTCCTCAGTGGGATTGTCACCCATGGCGGCCTGCACCTGAAGTACCGCATCACCGTAGACCCGCCGCTCGCCGAGGAGCGCGACTGGGAACGTCCAGAAATCCTGGTTGAATTTTCCGGACCTGATTCGCCGTTGCTGCTGGAACGCGGAGCGGAACTGCTGCGCGCCATTGAACTTCTCGCGCTGGAAATGCTGCGTCTTCACGGCAATGAGCATGAAAAAGTTTGCTTCGATTGCATGAATCATCGCGCACTACGCCTGGAAGAGTTGCGCCTGGCCGCCGGCGTCGCCGCCGACAGAGTGCGGAAAACCGGCTCGCCCTATAATTTCGCGCCTATGTCGTCGCGGGAGCGCCGCATCGTCCACCTTGCGCTCCGCGACCACACCGATCTACGAACTGAAAGCGAGGGCATGGGGCTGCGCCGCTACGTCGTCGTCTATCCCAAGGATTACAAGGGCGCGAGCAACCCCTCGCGACGCACTCTCCCGTAAGCGGTCATCCCCACTACAATCTTCGCAATGAATCTCGACGACACCATTGTCGCTATCGCCACTCCACCCGGACGTGGCGGCATCGGGGTAGTTCGCCTCGCTGGCGCCGATGCGATGGCCATTGCGTTGCCCATGCTGCGGTTCAAGCACGCACTGGAGCCGGGACGCGCAATATTTGCAGAGTTGATTGAACCAGAGCGATGTGACGCGGGAGCGCTCGCTCGCGGGCAAGCTTCGGTCGCTTCAGAGTTAGACAGTGAATCCACTGCCCACCAATCGCGGCCGTGGGCGGCCGTGCCGCAACCTCAGCGCATCGATGAAGTTGTCGTCACTTATTTCGCAAAACCTCATTCCTATACCACCGACGACATCGTAGAGATTTCAGCCCACGGATCTCCTGTCGTTCTGCGACATGTCGTCGAGCTGGCCCTGGCTCGGGGCGCGAGGCTGGCCGAGCCGGGCGAGTTCACCATGCGGGCTTTCCTCAACGGGCGCATCGACCTTGCCCAAGCCGAGGCGGTCCGCGACCTCATAGAATCCCAGACACTCTACCAGGCCAAAGTCGCCGCGCAGCAGCTCGAAGGGGCATTGTCACGCCGTCTTCAACCAATCAAGCAAAGACTGGTTGAACTGATTGCAATGCTCGAAGCCGGAGTCGATTTCGCTGAAGATGACGTCTCGGTCCTCCCTTCCGATCAGATTCTGCAGCGCATTATGGCCTTGCGGCAGCCGCTGCAAGAACTCTCTGGCTCCTTTACCTTCGGGAAGATCGTTCACCAGGGATTGACGCTCGCCATCGTGGGCCGGCCCAACGTTGGCAAGTCAAGTTTGTTCAACTGCCTGGTCGAGCGTGAGCGCGCCATTGTGACCGCAACCCCCGGAACGACCCGCGATCTGGTCAGCGAAACCGTGGCCATCGGTGGCATTCCCGTACAACTCGTCGACACAGCCGGCATTCGCCGCGCTCTCGATGAGGCAGAAAGTATCGGGATCCGTAAATCCATGGAAGCTCTTGCCGATGCCGATCTGGTGCTGGTGATCTTTGATTGCTCTCAGGCAATCACTGAAGAAGATCTGGAACTCATGAAGCAGGCTTCACGGCGCCCCGCAATTTTAGTGGAAAATAAAAGGGATTTATGCAGTTCTGAGTTTCCGTCAGTCAGTTCTCAGTTACCCCGAGTGATGACCTCGGCGGTGACCGGCGAGGGAATTACGGAACTGCGCTCGGAGATCCTTCGCCACATCGCCGGAGATTCGGGCCTCGACATGGAAGCCGGATTTCTCACCAACGTACGCCAGGAGTCATTAGTCAATAGCTCTCTGGCTGCCCTTGATGCCGCGTCCGCCGCGATTGGCAACCGTGTTCCGCACGAAATGCTGCTGCTCGATCTTTATAACGCGCTCAGACCGCTCGACCAGATTACGGGAGCGACAACCACCGACGATATCCTTAACCTGATATTCAGCACTTTCTGTATTGGAAAGTAAACGGTAAAGCTCGTCACTCGCCCAGCCATGCTCCCAGCCCGCTCAATGGCTCGACATAGTCACATATGATCTTGGTAGCTCCAACCAGCGGGACCGCCAGTATCAGTCCCATCGCTCCCCAGATCCATGCCCAGAACAACAGGGACAAACTTATCGCCAGTGGATTCAATCGCAACCGCTTTCCAACGATTTTGGGATAGAAAACGTTGGTGCCGAGAATGTGGAGGACAACCACGGTGAGCACGATCAACCCTACTCCACTCGTGTTGACCACACCGAGTCCGCCTGCGAGTGGCGGCAGCAGCGCGAGGAAGACGCCCAGGTAAGGTATCAAACTGGCAAATCCGCTGATCACGCCCAGAAAATAGAAGTAAGGGATGCCCAAACGCCAAAACACAATTGTGCTCACCAGGGCATTGAGAAGCCCTATCAGAGCATTGCCGGCGATGAAGCTGCGAATCATTGCCGATATTCTGGCGACGGTGCGGTGGGCAACCAGTCGGTGTTCTTTTGGGAAAAGCCGAACCGTGGCAGAATGCGCGTGGTCCTTCCAAGTCAACATGAAATACACAAGGAAGGGGACGAAAGTGATGGCCAGCACCACATCTCCCAGGGTGCCGCTGCCTGCCGAAATCACGCGAGAAAGAGCGGGCGCCTCTTGAACCTCAACCGGCACTGGGGTCTTGCCGGTCTTGGGTGATGCAATCACCGAGCGAGTGCTTTCTTCGATCTTGTTCGTTTGCGCCCGAAGGTTGGATAAGGTAGAACGTATCCGGCCGGAATACTTGGGTAATTGGGTAGCGAAATCCACCGCCCGGCTGTAGAAGAAATACGTCAGCCCACCGGTCATGCCCACCATAAGAACCACGGCAATCAAGGCGCCGGCAGCTCGCGGCACACGTATTCTGGCGAGGGCGCCAACCAGCGGTTCAAATACAAACGCCAGCAGTATCGAGGCCAGAGTAGTGATTAAAACCAGCTTCAACAGGTAAATAAGGCCGATGAATGCGATTGCGGCCACAACTATCTGCGCAACGGATCCCGCCTTGATGGACGCCTGTAAAACTTCCGCTTCTTCCGAGGAAACCGGCGGAGGCGCATCGGATTCTGGCGGCGCAGGGGCCGCCAGCGAGGTCTCAACCGGATCTAATTCTGCCGGCACCGCCGAACCCATCATAAGCGGAATGGGATCGAAAGCCATGACTCAACTAGTCTAAGACGGCATACAGGCCCAAGCCGTTGCCCAGACAAAGTTATTGCTGCGGTTAGCACTGATTTGGGCCCAGTCCTCTAATTCGCATACCCATCCCACTTCCCGAATACTTTAGGGCGCCCACCCATGCTCTTTTGAGAGTGCGACCCGGCGGCACCGTTTGAAGTTCCCTACGTGGGAATCTGATACGACCATTTGCGCAATCGCCCCGATGCTTTTTCTCGCTTGCCTGTTCGCCGGTTGACAGAATGGCTGTGACGCGCGAGACAGGAAAAAATGATTCTCTCAAGACAGTTTTTTGTGATGGCAATTCTTTTTAATGCTGTATGCATGGGGCAGGTTAATCCATACATCGGCGGCGCTCTGGGTTTGAGCGGTTCCGGCTACAAGTCTCCATATTTCGATGGCAACACCGGCGTCGACGTAAATTTCCACCGCTTCTTCGCGGAAGCCGAGGGTGGCGCCGATACTGCCAATAAGCGCGACACAGGAAATGGCTTCACCGTGAAAGCGCACAGCTTTTTTGTGCTGCGGGTTACCCGGGCCTTGTCCTTTGGAGGTGGTGTGCGGTACAGCGAGCTCACAACATCCCAGTATAAAAAGCACGATCGCTGGCCGGTTGCGGAAGCGATGTATGAAAGACGCTGGTTGCGCGCAACGTCGAGTACCTTGCGCCGGGCAGCGACCACCGCTACCACCTGACTGCGGGACTGCTCGATTTGCGAATACGGCTGGCCAGAGGAATTTATTATCGGGAGCGGGTAAGTGCATTCGTTTTTCGCAATCCATTCGAAGCTCATCCCTCATACCCCCGGGGTTCGGACCTCGACTATGGTGTGATATACGTTTTCAAAGACAGGGCTACAACGAGGTAACCCCAAGAGAATCACTTAGAGAGTACTGCCAGCGCGTCGCGGAATTTGGACTCGAACGATTCTCCTGTCCCATTTTTCGTCGCTCGCGACAGAGCCGTCTCGGCAACCGCACGCTGATAGCCCAGATTAACCAGCGCCGAGAGGACATCTTCCTCTACTGCGGCGATTGCCGGCACTGCTGGCGCGTCATCCGTTCCCTGAGCCGGAAGTTTGTCGCGCAGCTCCAACACCATGCGCTCAGCTGTCTTCTTTCCTATTCCGGGTATGCGCGTTAACCGGGCGACATCGTTGCCGCATATCGCGCCCACCATGTCATCTGCCGCCATGCCGCTTAAGGTTGTAATCGCCAACTTTGGTCCGATCCCGCTCACTGTGATCAGTTTCTCAAACAGACTTTTCTCGGCAGGTCGCAGGAAGCCGTACAGCGCTATAAGGTCTTCCCGAACATGAGTGTGAATGTGGAGTTCCACATCATGGCCGATGGTGGGCAAATCCAGAAAGGTAGGAATGCTGACGGTCACATCGTAACCAACGCCGCAAGTCTCCACGATCGCCTGGTTGGGACGCTTGGCCAGCAATTTTCCGCGTAGATGAGCGATCATACTGTCGCTATTGTAGCCGGGCTGAGCCGCAACTGAAGTGATCGTCGTTATGAATCGGCTATCGACACAGCCGAAACTTAAAACAGTGAACTTTGACGCCGGTTGGGTGTGATGCCGAAATGATCGTAAGCCAACTGCGTGGCCACGCGCCCTCGCGGCGTCCGATTGAGAAATCCTATTTGAATGAGGAATGGCTCGTAGATTTCCTCAATCGCGTCCGCCTCTTCCGCCAGCGCCGCGGCTAGAGTATTTACGCCGACAGGGCCGCCCTGATACTTCTCAATGATGGTCAGCAGAAGTTTGCGGTCAACTTCATCGAAGCCGTGACGATCCACTTCCAGCATCTGCAGCGCTGCTTGCGCCGTCGGCAGATCAATTTTTCCCGCGCCTCTCACCTGCGCATAGTCGCGTACGCGACGCAACAGGCGGTTAGCAATACGGGGCGTACCTCGCGAACGGCTGGCGATCTCTCGCGCACCGGCATCATCGACCGCAACCGCCAGTATTTCCGCCGAGCGTTCAATGATGACACGCAGGTCCTCGTGGTTGTAGAACTCCAGCCTCAGCACGATTCCAAACCGTGAACGCAAGGGAGACGACAGAAGTCCCGCCCGGGTGGTGGCGCCGATGAACGTGAACGGTTTCACGTCCATGGTGTGGGTGCGCGCCGCCGGCCCCTGCCCGATGATGATGTCCAGCTTGTAGTCTTCAAGCGCCGAGTACAGGATTTCCTCAAGCGCCGGCTGCAGGCGGTGCACTTCATCTATGAACAGCACTTGCTTGTCGCGAACGTTGGTCAGGATCGCTGTAAGGTCACCCTTGATTTGCAGCGTCGGACCGGAAGTCTGCTGGAACGCCACGCCTAACTCATTGGCGATGATTGTCGCGAGGGTAGTCTTGCCCAGGCCTGGGGGACCGTAAAGCAGCACGTGGTCTAAAGCTTCGCCGCGCGACCGCGCAGCCTCGATGGCAACTGCCAGGTTTTCTTTGACTTTAGGCTGCCCGATGAACTCCGCCAGCCGCTGCGGCCGAAGCTTCAGTTCAAACGACGAGTCGTCTTCGACTGATGCCGCGGACACCAGCCGCTGCTTTAAATCTGGGATGTTTTTGAGGGTACCCACTGGCCGGATAGTAGAACGAAATCACAAATGAATCAATGCAGGCGCGAGCGTCTACATCTAGGTTCACCGCTTCGCCTTCACCCGTTCCTTCTCCCCGACGCGTTTGCTGACTTCGAACTTCATCTTGCCGGCACGCTTGTCGGCATCCACAATCACGTGGTCCCCGTGCAGAACCTCGCCATCGAGAATTTTCAAAGCAAGCGGGTCTTGCACCAGTTTCTGGATTGCTCTTTTTAGCGGACGCGCTCCAAAGTTCGGATCGAAACCCTCGGCGAACAGCAGATCTTTCGCGGCGTCGCTCAGCTCGAGCGAAATCTTGCGGTCGGCCAGCAGGCGGCGGACATCTTCCAGCCGCAGCTCGATGATCTTGACCAGCTGTTCCTTGCCCAGTGGCCTGAAAATGATGATGTCGTCCACGCGATTCAGGAACTCCGGCTTGAAGTGCCCGTTCAGCGCGTTCATCACCTGCTTGCCAGCTTCCCCCAGATCTTCCGGTGTCCGCATGTTCTCCGCTTGCAGATAAGCTGACCCGATGTTCGAGGTCATGATGATGATTGTGTTGCGGAAATCCACGGTGCGCCCTTTGCCGTCGGTGAGCCGGCCGTCTTCCATGATCTGTAAAAGAATGTTGAAAATATCCTGATGCGCCTTCTCAATTTCATCGAACAGCACAACCGCGTAAGGGCGACGGCGTACCTGCTCCGTAAGCTGCCCACCCTCTTCATATCCAACATACCCGGGAGGCGCGCCGATGAGCCGGGAGACGGCATGCTTTTCCATGTATTCGGACATGTCGATGCGGACCATCGCGTGCTCGTCATCAAAGAGAAAATCCGCCAGCGCACGCGCCAGTTCGGTCTTGCCCACGCCGGTCGGGCCAAGAAAAATGAACGAGCCTATCGGCCTCTTGGGATCACTTAAGCCTGCGCGCGAACGCCTGATGGCATTCGAGACCCTCTCGAGTGCCTCGTCCTGCCCGACCACCCGTTGGCGCAGCCGGTCTTCCATGTTGATGAGCTTTTTGACCTCGCCCTCCAGCATCTTCGAAACCGGAATGCCGGTCCACTTGGAGACGATCCGCGCTACGTCTTCTTCGTCCACTTCCTCCTTCAACATCCGTGTGGCGCGGACTTGCCCTGAGCGAGAGTCGGAGGGGCCCTCCTCCGCGGCCTTTTCCGTCAGCTTTTTCAACTCTTCTTCGGCTTGTCGCAAAAGCCCATAGCGGATCTCAGCCACGCGCTGCAAATTTCCTTTGCGCTCCTCTGCCTGCTCTTCAATTTTCAGCTGTTCAATCTTCTCCTTAAGCTGGCGAGAACGGGCGATGAGGTCTTTTTCCTGTTTCCACTTGGCCTTGAGCGCGTTGGCTTTCTCCCTGATCTCAGCCAATTCCTTATCGATTACCGCCAGGCGCTCCCGCGAGTTGCGATCATCTTCCTTCTTCAGCGCCTGACGCTCGATTTCGAGTTGCGTCGCTCGGCGCTCGAGCTGATCGATATCGGTTGGCAAGGAATCGATCTGAATCCGCAGAGATGCCGCCGCTTCATCGATAAGGTCAATCGCTTTGTCTGGAAGGAAGCGATCCGAAATGTAACGGTGCGAAAGCGTAGCTGCCGCCACGATAGCCGAATCCTTGATGCGCACGCCATGATGCACTTCGTAGCGCTCTTTCAATCCGCGCAGGATGGCAATGGTGTCTTCAACATTGGGCTCGCCCACGAAGACGATTTGAAATCGCCGCTCCAGGGCAGCGTCCTTCTCGATGTATTTGCGATATTCATTCAGCGTGGTCGCTCCGATGGCCCGCAATTCCCCTCGAGCCAAAGCCGGCTTCAGCATGTTGGAAGCGTCGATCGCGCCCTCGGCTGCGCCCGCGCCTACCAGGGTATGAAGTTCGTCGATGAAAAGAATGATTTTCCCCGATGAATCTTCAATCTCTTTCAGCACCGCTTTCAGACGATCCTCGAATTCACCTCGGTATTTTGCGCCTGCCAGCATCGCGCCCAAATCAAGCGCGACCACGCGTTTGTTTTTCAGCACTTCGGGAACATCTCCCGAGATAATTCGCTGCGCCAGGCCTTCCACGATTGCTGTCTTACCTACACCAGGTTCGCCAATCAGCACGGGATTGTTTTTCGTGCGTCGGGAAAGCACCTGAACAACACGCCGGATTTCCTCGTCGCGCCCGATCACCGGATCCAATTTGCCGCGACGAGCCTGCTCGGTCAGGTCACGAGCGTAACGTTCCAGTGCCTGATACTTCGCCTCCGGATTCTGGTCCGTCACCTTCTGCGATCCCCGTACCGCAGTCAGCGCTTTCAAGATGGAATCATGGGTGGCGCCAACTCGCCCCAGAATTTGCTGCGCAGCATCGCGCTTGAGCTGGGTAGCCGCCAGCAGCAGATGTTCGGTAGAAACGTACTCGTCTTTGAAACTGTCCGCTTCTTTGAAGGCCCGCTCCAGAAGTTGATTCAGGGCCGGCGAAAGGTTTGCCTGGGTCGCTCCGCCCCCGGACACTTTCGGGAGCTTTTCGATCTCCTGGTAGATATCCTGCAGGACGGCCTGGGAGCCGATTCCGATTTTCTCTAGCACCGGGGAAACGATCCCTTCTTTATCCTCAAGCAACGCGGCCAGCAGATGCAGTGGGATGATCTCAGGATTGCCGTTTTCCGACGCCAGACTGCCCGCGCGCTGTACCGCTTCTTGCGCCTTGACTGTAAATTTGTCCCACCGAATCGCCATACGCGTTTTAAAGCCCTCTGTATTTTATCAGTGTCTGGAGTGATGCCGGCGCGGGTGTTCTCCCGCGTGGCAGGGGTTACATGCAGGGGCGAGGACGCCCGCGCCTACGAATTAGATGCGACTGGCGGTTGAGCTGACTCGACGGCCGAGAGCGGTTATCCCTGCGCGACCAGGCCAGCTTCGGGTTTTTCTCCGCGGTAGACGCGCGAAATCC
>CATPBY010000340.1 GCA_955652845.1 uncultured Terriglobales bacterium
CCAGCTTTCTCGGTGAATCCGCCGGCCGATGAAATAAGTCCAAATAACCGCTGGTCTGGGAGAACCGGGTAAATCCCTGGTCTGGCTATCTCACCCAGAACACTGGCCCCCTGCGTTGGAGAGTCGGCGATTACCAAAGCAACATGTGGATCTTTAAGAAATCCGCCGTCGGAAAAGCGCTTTTCGATCAATGCCTGGGCGCCTTCCGTGGTGAGGCCGGCCACGTGTACGTAGTCGATCAGTGGAAGGTAAACGTCGCCATTGTTGCTGACGCGAGCTTTGGTCGAAAGCTCAGGAATATTGTAGACGCTGATATCCAGCAGATCGCCCGTTGCCAGCCGCAACGAAGTGTCGGCAGTGCTGTTGACTGCTGCTCCAGCTTGAGAATGCAGCAGGGTCGACGATGTATTCGGCGCCGGAGGGCGTTCCGCGGGAACATTCTGCACTTCTACGTTGTTCGAGGGGGCAGCTTGTCTCGCCCCCAGCGCGGATGCAGGCACTATAACCGCAAAGATCACAATTATGGAAAAGAGCGGAGGGCAAGGTCCCAACGACCGCATTGCTAGGCCTCGTGACATTCTGGAAGAGAACGAAAGTTTAGCACAGCAGTAGAGTAGGGGAAAGCAGTTGTGCATGTTCATTGCGTACCGAACTCGTCGCTTCATGCTGAGAGTCGGATTGACAGGTTTTCCACAGACGAATCAAGAAAGTCGATTGTTTGGCAATTTCCCAAGCTGGTATAGTTGCCGCAATTCTAACTGCGAAGAAATAGTGTCTTAGCTTTGAGCCACCGCACTAACGGAGTCCGCTTGGGGAAGGGAAGTTCTTCCGGGCGAAATCGACCGAAAATCGATCCATCGTCCTCTGTCTGGCCGAGGGAGAGTTAGTTGACAGTCTTTTACCTGGGAATCTTCGCAGCCTCGGTTCTGCTTTCTTTTATCCTCACGCGCTATGTTCGGAATGCAGCCATTGCCCGTCGCTGGGTGACGGTTCCAGCCCTCGATCGTCATCTCCACAGGACTCCCCTGCCTCGTTTGGGAGGGGTTGCAATATTTCTGGCGTTTCTGATGAGCGTCGGAATCGCGTCGCTGATCAGCCGTTGGTATCCCCTCCTCGCCATCGAATTTTCCTGGAAAACGTTGGCCAGAGTTTTGCTCCCTGGCCTGTTGATCTTCATGCTGGGTGTGTATGACGACGTACGCCCGGTGGGACCGTACTTCAAGTTCGCAGTGCAGGCGGTGGCTGCAACAGTACTTTTTGCGGGTGGGCTTCGCATACTCGACTTGCCGGTGCTGTTCGGCGGACACCATTTTTCAGGATTTGTGGGCCTGCCGCTCACGATTCTATGGGTTTTAGCTATTACCAACGCCTTCAACCTGATCGATGGTTTGGATGGTCTGGCAGCAGGATCGGCGCTGTTTTCTACCCTGGTAGTGTTTGTAGTAGCCCTGCTGAGCCAGTCGGCGCTGGTTTCTCTGCTGGCGCTGGCATTGGCTGGCTCAATTCTCGGCTTCCTCCGTTTCAACTTCAATCCGGCAACTATTTTTCTCGGAGATTGTGGCAGTCTATTTATCGGTTTCATGCTGAGTGCACTGGCGCTTCAGGGAGCACAGAAAGCGCCAACGATTATTGCGGTAGCCATTCCGGTGGTGTCTTTCGGTTTGCCCATTCTGGAAACGGCGCTTTCTGTGGCGCGTCGCTTTATCAGCGGCCGCCCCGTGTTTACCGCGGACCGCGAGCACATTCATCACAAACTTTTACAGTTGGGTCTTTCGCACCGGCAGGTGGTGATCGTGCTGTATGCGGTATCGGCGGTTTTCGCGCTGCTCAGCCTGTTCCTGCTGTGGCCGACTGGCAGTACTCTCGGACTGGTTCTGGCCGTCCTCGGGACCGGGGTTTGGATTGGCGTCCAGCATCTCAACTACCTGGAGTTTGGCGAACTGCGGCGAGTGGCACACCGGACTATGGAACAGCGGCAGATATTTATCAACAACCTCGCCATTCGCCGGGCCAGTGAAGAATTGAAGGTGAGTTCCAGCTACGAACAAGTCTGCCGCATTCTGGTCGCCGCTTTCAGCAACAACGATTTCGATGCCTTCGAATTACGCCTGCTCCGTTTGCCGGCGGAATTGCTGCAAAGCCAGGGCCTGCAAATCGTTTCCAGCGCCGAACCTCAGTTCCGCTGGAAGAAACCCGGCAGCCACGTCGGTCATGAAATGCTGGCAGCGTGGAGCATGACCCTGGATCTGCTGGCGGCAAACAACCGGCGTCGTGGATCGTTGACAATCTACCGTCAATACAGCCAGCGTGATTTGCAGCTCGATGTAAATCTTCTTACCTGCATTTTCCCAGGGGCACTGGCCGATGCTCTTGAGCGTGCCCTGGAGGAGCCGGCTGCCGCCATCGCAAGCGACGACACCAGCCTGATTGCGGCGCAGGCGGGGTAGTCCCAGACCGGCACCGCATTCGCTCCGTAAAATTTTATCCACAACAGGAACCTGCCCCGTTACTTATAGAAATCGCCGCTTCCATTTAGTTTTCTTTTTCGCTTTTCTGCTGACAAATCTTGCAAGAAGGCAATCGGCAAAAATGGGCTGGGTCAGGGCGCAGGACATCAATTTTCTTTCCTTACAAACAGCGACGTTTTGCGTGGAGTGCGAACTCATCAGCGAAAACAATACTCCATGCTGTCTGGCCTGCGGAAGCCAGGCAGTGTTGAGTTTGTCGCGCCTGCTGGGCGGATCATTGCGCGGGCAGGAAACTGCCCACGTAATTGCCGACGCCGAACTGGATCGCCTGGTGCGGGAACTTCTACGCACTGTACCTGCGGCTAGTGCAGCGACTGAACGTCAGGTGCCGGCTTCGTTCGCCTCCTTCGCGCCTGAGCGACATCATGCGCGGACTGTAGGCCTGCAACCACGACCGAGCCTGGAGTCCCGTTACGCATCGGCGAAGAAGGTTGATTCTGGAAAAATCGATCTGGAGCCCGCAATTAGCGTCATTGCCGAACGTGCTCAGTCATTGACTGGCGCAACTGGAGCCGCCATAGCGCTTCGGCACGGGGATGAAATTGTTTGCCGCGCTCGTACAGGACGCACAGCGCCCGATATTGGCGTCCGGCTGCAGACCGATTCGGGTATTTCCGCGGACTGTGTTCGGACGGGCGAAATTGTGCTCTGCCATGACGCGGAAAAGAATCCCCAGGTCGACCTGGCCAGTGCCCGCCGCCTGGGAGTTCGCTCCATTCTGGTCGCACCGCTGCGACACTTTCGCACAACTTTGGGCGTATTTGAAGTGCTCTCCGCTGCTCCTAATGCCTTCGATCAGCGCGACGTGGCCATTATGCAACTGCTTGCCAGCATGATGGTGGCCGCCATCTCGCGTCTGTAGGCTCAGGCACGTTCTCAGATTTCCTTTGTGTCCTTTGTGTTGAAGAAAATTGGAATCAGGGGTTTGACATGGACTTAGACGGAGAGCTCGATCCTGTATCCGA
>CATPBY010000341.1 GCA_955652845.1 uncultured Terriglobales bacterium
CGTCATTCTGGTGCGGGCGGAAACCACGCCGGAAGACATTCACGGTATGGAGGTAGCTGTCGGCATTCTCACGTCTCGTGGGGGTATGACGAGCCATGCAGCCGTGGTCACGCGCGGCATGGGCAAGTCCTGCGTAGCTGGGGCAGGGGAGATCGGGGTCGATGAAAAATCACGTGAGATGCGAGTGGCGGGACAGGTGTTCAGGGAAGGAGATTGGATTACGCTGGATGGCACGACCGGCCGGGTGCTGAAAGGTAAGAAGAAGTTGCTTCCTCCTGACCCGGATAATCTGGCAAAACTGGACACGTTTATGAGTTGGGCGGAGCCGTTCCGCAAACTTGCAGTGCGGGCTAATGCGGATATACCCCGCGACGCCGTTCAGGCGCGGGCGTTCGGAGCACAAGGCATAGGGCTCTGCCGCACCGAGCACATGTTTTTTGGCGAGAAGAAAATCTCGCACATGCGAAAAATGATCCTGGCCGACAATGAAAAAGATCGTAAAGCTGCGCTCCGGCAACTGCTGCCCATGCAGCGTAAAGACTTCGCCGGAGTCTTTAAGGCGATGGATGGACTGCCGGTTACCATCCGCACGCTCGATCCGCCGCTGCATGAGTTCCTGCCCCGTCGAGAAGACCTGATGGTGGACATTGCGATGTTGCCTTTTGCGGATGCAAAGCAGAAGAAATCGCTGGCTGCGAAATATCGCGACTACGGAGTCAAGTCTGCCACTGATCTGCGGAGGGTGTTGCCCGCGCTTTTGCGGCGGGTAGAAGATTTGCATGAATTTAATCCCATGCTGGGCCATCGCGGCTGCCGCCTCGGAATCACCTACCCGGAAATCACAGAAATGCAGGCCCGCGCCATCTTTGAGGCTGCCGTGGATGTCTCGAAGGAGGGAACGAAGGTGCTTCCCGAGGTCATGATTCCCCTGGTGGCCACTTTAAAAGAAATGGCAAATCAGGGAGCGATTGTGCGACGGGTGGCGGAAGAGGTGTTCGAAGAGAAGGGCAGGCGCGTGGAATACATGGTGGGGACAATGATTGAACTGCCGCGTGCAGCTCTGGTCGCGGAGGAGATCGCCAAGGAGGCAGAGTTCTTCTCCTTCGGTACCAATGATCTTACTCAGACCACTTTCGGTTTCTCTCGTGACGACGTAAACAAGGTGCTACCCACTTATCTTGAACAAGGCATACTGAAGCAGGATCCATTTGCCGTGCTCGATCGCGAAGGCGTGGGACAGCTTGTCCAGATGGGGACCGAGCGCGGACGAAAGGCCCGCCGGAACCTGAAGGTGGGAATCTGCGGTGAGCATGGCGGCGATCCTTCGTCTGTAGAATTCTGCCATCAAGTCGGATTGGATTACGTTTCCTGCTCTCCGTTTCGTGTCCTGACCGCGAGATTGGCTGCAGCGCAGGCGGGCGCCACCGATAAGTTGAAGATCGAGGGCGGCAGGACCAAATAGTTGTGTGCTAACCAAGAACGAGTCCCGCGAAAGCGCTGTGCAGATTTCTTCGTGAAACTTGGGGGCCTTAGCGGTCGATGACCATGACTGTTTCCACGTAACGTTCAGCTCACCCAATCTAGAAACTTGTACCATGCTCCCGCGAAGGGCAAGAACCAGGGTTTGCCGTTGTAGAGGCCGAGTGGGGCCCCGGGAAATGGAATCCCGACAAAAGGATTTTCCGGCTTGTCGCCCGCGATCCACTCCGCCATCTTTTGTCCCTGCCATGTGGCCATGGCGACGCCGTGTCCCGCGTAGCCGACCGCGTAATAGATGCCATCCATCTGGCCCGCGTGCGGCATGATGTCGAAGGCAAAATCCAGGGTGCCTCCCCACACATATTCAACCTTCACATTGCGAAGCTGGGGATACACTTCAATCATTCCGCGCCTTAGGATTTCCCCGCTCCGGCGGATGGAGTCTTCGGTCTCGGGGAAAAAAGCGGCTCGCCCGCCGAATAGCATGCGGTTGTCAGGGGTAAGCCGGTAGTAATAAAGATAATTTTTGGAGTCGTAGATCATACGATTACGCGGGATTAACTCTTGAGCCATTGCATCGGGCAACGCCTCCGTAGTGACAATGTATGACCCGACGGGAATAATCTTCTTACGCAGTGCTGGCGTTGCCGGTCCGGTATAACCGCTGGTAGCGACGAACACATCGCGAGCCCAGAGATTTCCACGCGAGGTGGTTACCCGCCAACCCTGGGTGCCCTGTTGAGCCTCGCGCTCGATCTTTTCCACGCGAGCGTTTTCAAAGATCCCTGCACCGGACTTATCGGCAGCCCCCGCCAGCCCCGCCACATACTTCGCTGGATTCAATCCCGCGCTGGTTTCATCCACCATGCCGCCGTAGTAAATGGACGATCCGATCTCTGTCTGCAGCTGGTGACGGGGCACAATACGCAACCGGTGATTAAAATCGCGCGCGATCACTTCCACCTGGCTGGCATAGTCGCCAAAATGCCTCTGTTTACAGGCGACTTCCAAATGTCCGCAGCGGGCGAAATTGCAGTCAATCCTCTCCTCTCGCACAATTTGCTCCACGCTGTCGATTGACGCCAGTGACGCGGCATACATTCGCTGCGTCCGCTCGCGCCCGTACTTCGACATCAATTGGTTGATGCCCAGCTTCATTCCGGTAAGCACCATGCCGCCATTGCGCGAGCTGGCGCCCCATCCGATGGTTTCTGCTTCCAGAACAGCAACCTTGGCGCCTCGCCTGGCCAGCGTGCGGGCCGCCGATAGTCCGGTGAACCCGGCTCCGATCACGGCCACGTCGACGCTCTGATAGGGCGGTTGCGTTATATCGGTCCTCGGCATTTCAACGGTGGTTAGCCAGAAGTTCTTTTCTTGTACGGGCATAGTCAACTCATTATTCTGAGTCCCGCTAATTTACTAGACGGCCATGCCAGGCAACAACGCCAACTATGAAAGGTTTGACTTCGCTTCAACCGCAGCCTAGCATTCTCGTTCACGAGCAGAAAGGTGGGGCGACGCTCCGCATGATCGGCAAGACCATCGGCCACTATCGCATTCTGGAAAAACTGGGCGGTGGGGGGATGGGTGTGGTCTACGAGGCCGAAGACCTCAGGCTGGGCCGCCACGTAGCTCTGAAATTCCTCCCTGACGACCTCGCTCATGACCCGCAGGCCCTGGAACGGTTCCGGCGGGAGGCCCGCTCAGCATCGGCGCTCAACCATCCCAACATCTGCACCATCCACGACATCGCCGAGGAAGACGGCCTGCGTTTTATCGCCATGGAATTTATGGCGGGACAGACGCTGAAGCAGCGCCTGACCGCGGCCCCCATCCCAATGGATGAGTTGCTGGAACTGGCGGTGCAAATCGCCGATGCCCTCGATGCTGCGCATAGCGAAGGCATTGTGCACCGCGACATCAAGCCGGCCAACATTTTTATTACCAAGCGCCGCCAGCCAAAGGTTCTCGATTTTGGATTGGCCAAGTTGACCGGGGCTCAAGTCCCGGCTTCTGCGCTCTCGCCGGAACAAGCCACCCTGGAAGCCCACCTTACCAGTCCGGGAACGGCCGTGGGGACGGTGGCCTACATGTCGCCCGAACAGGCGCGTGGCGAGGAACTCGACCGGCGCACCGACCTGTTCTCCTTTGGCGCCGTGCTTTAC
>CATPBY010000342.1 GCA_955652845.1 uncultured Terriglobales bacterium
CCGGTTGCTGCGGTAGGTGGCCCGAATGCCGCTCTCGCGGGCATTCTTGCCGGATTCTTCCCCTTTGGCGTAGGCGCGGTCTACACCGGACAATATGCCAAGGGCCTGGCCCACCTGTTGATTTTCACCAGCCTGGTTTGGGGACTGTCTTCCGGCCACATAGGTCCCTTGGAACCGGTCCTCGGTATTGCCCTCGCCTTTTTTTTAGTTTTCCAGATAATTGATGCGGTGCGCTCGGCCAGGGCCATTCAGTTGGGGCAACCGGCTCCAGATCCTTTTGGCTTGGCTCGTGCTTTCGGCACCGGCGACAGGACTGACCTTTCGAAAGTGCCGGTCGGAGCGGTCGTCCTCATCGGTCTGGGCATACTCTTCATGCTGCACAACATTGGGTGGTTCTTCAGCATGGATCGCTTCTGGCCGATCATCTTGATCGCGATTGGTGGATGGCTCTTTGCCCGGCGCTACGGCCTCGTCGGACACACCACTTATGACTGTGATCGCTGCCGGGCCCGTGGTTTGATGGGACCTGCGGTGCTGGTAACTCTGGGCGTGCTCTTTCTGCTGGAAACCCAAGGCGTCATTTCCTTTGGACGCACCTGGCCAGTACTGCTGGTAGTGATCGGGTTGGTCAAGGTTTATCAGGGCAGCAGTGCAACCGCCGGCCATGTCGACAGCCTGCCGTCCGGTGCGGGGGGCTCGGCAGGAGTCCCGGCTGTCCCGCCACAACCGCCTGCTAACGAGGTGAAAAATGGCTAGCCCAGCGCAAGTTCCGCCTGCCAGGCAGCGGCGCTCATTTGCCGGTCCAGTGGTGCTGATCGTATTGGGGATTTTCTTCCTGCTCGGCAACATGGGCGTTCTGCACTGGTTCACCCTCGGCCACTGGTTCGCGCGTTTCTGGCCCCTGCTGATCATTCTTTGGGGCGTAATCAAGCTGATGGAATATCAGCAGGCGCAACGGGAGGGAATCCGGCCCTCGGGGATCGGTCCGGGCGGGGTCTTCCTGTTGATCGTTCTTATTGTGGCCGGTCTCTCCGCCAGTCAGGCGTCACGGTTGAACTGGGGAGAAATTCGCGACCAAATGCATATTGACGACAGCGATTTCCCGATGTTCGGACACACCTATACTTACGATGAACAATTGCAGCAGGCCTTTCCGGCCGGCACCAGCCTGCGGGTAAACAACACTCGCGGAGCGGTTAATGTGAAAACCTCCGACGATAACCAGATCCACGTAAGTGTTCACAAGAAAGTGAACGCTGAAAGTCAGTCCGATGCCGATAAACTCAACGCCAGCGCAAAACCGCAGATCATGCTCAACGACGGCGTAATTACTCTTAATGCAAACAACGGAGGTGCGGGCGATCATGCGATTACCATCGATCTGGATGTTTCCGCTCCGCGTAATGCATCGGTCACCATTTCCACTCGCCGAGGTGATGTTAACGTTGCCGGACGGGACGGAGACGCCGACATTGCCGGACAGCATGGAGATGTCGCGGTCTCAGATATCAATGGCAAAGTCAGCCTCAATCTAGGCCATAGCTCCGCGAGAGTTAGTCAAATTACGGGAGAGGTTTCAATACAGGGAACCGGCGACGATGTTTCGGCACAGAATGTTAAAGGCGCGTTGCGCTTAAGCGGTGAGTTTGACAGCATTAAGTTGGGCAAGGTCAGTGGCGAGGTCAGCTTCAAGTCAGCCCGGACAGACATGGAGTTCTCCGGCCTTAGCGGTGATCTGGATATGGATTCGGGCGACTTGCGAGCCAGCGGCCTGACCGGGCCGTTGCGCTTGATCACGCGCTCTAAAGATATCCATATAGACGGCGTCTCCGGTGACGTGCGCGTGCAGGATGAAAATGGCGCGGTCGAGCTGCACATGAGCAAGCTTGGCAGCACGCAGGTAAATAACCGCAGTGGTGAGATACAGGTGTACGTTCCTGACAAGGCCGGCTTTCAACTGGAGGCGCGGGCTCACGGCGGCGAGATCGAATCGGATTTTGGGGAGCTAAAGGTCAGCAACACGGACGACCAGGGCACTGCCACGGGTACAGTCGGGGCCGGTGGACCCCGCCTCGTGCTCAACAACGAGCATGGGACGATTGGCATCCGCAGGGGATCGGCTCTGGCCGAAGTTTCTGAGCCACCGCGATCTCCAAAAATGCCGAAGGTACCGGGATCATCCAAAATACCCGAGCCCACGGAAAACTAAGAGCTGTCACAGCAAAGGCTGACGCGTTTGCGCGAGAACCGCAGTCTAGTGAGCTGTGGAAGAGGAAGTGGAACTGGACGAACTGCTCGCTTTCTGGGCGATGAGTCCTACTCCCAGCCCTCCAACGGCCCCCGCCAGCATTCCTAATAGAATCAGAACGACTGTGCTCTCAACCAACGTATCTTTACCGGTCATCCACATTTTCTACTCTCCCGCGAACACCAAGCATGATTCTATCGTGGAACCTTGCTTCGTCAAGACACACGAAAGTGCCACGGAAATTCGAGCCTGCGACAGCCTGTGAGCAATCGACGATATAGAATGTGTTGCTTACGCCGCCGCCCGCATCCGTGGTATGTTCAAATTCTTCGTTCTTCGTCATTTACAAGCAGACATCCGTGGAGGCATAGCCGGCGAGATGATTCGTTCTTACAGGGGCGTGGCGCCGATCATTCCGCCCTCGTGCTATGTGGACGATTCAGCCCAGATCATTGGTGACGTGATTCTGGGAGAGCACGCCAGCATTTGGATGAACGCTGTCCTCCGCGGGGATGTGAATTCCATTACGGTAGGAGCGCACTCGAATGTGCAGGACTGCAGTGTGTTGCACGGAATGAAAGGGGAATATCAGGTTTCGCTCGGTGAATACGTCACCGTCGGACACAGCGTGACGCTCCACGGTTGTGTCATCGGAGATCGCTGTCTCATAGGAATGGGATCGATCATCTTGAACGGAGCGCGGATTGGCGCGGGATCGATCATTGCGGCAGGCACGCTGATTCCGGAGAAGACCACGGTTGAACCTGGATCACTGTGGATGGGCTCGCCGGGAAAATTCCGCCGCAAATTGGAAGAGAAAGATCAGGAAAGCATTATGCGCTACGCAAATAATTATCTGCAATATAAAGAAACGTATCTGCGCGAGAGAAAAGACTCGTCATCCTGACGTGATTGATTGGGCTAAGAGCTGAGAGCTGAGAGCCGAACCCTAAGAGCCACAAAGCTGGAAACGAATGATCAAAGCTGTCCGAGGAACGCGCGATCTGCTTCCGCCGGAAACGGCGACGTGGAATTTTGTCGAGGCAGCGGTGCGGGACGTCTTTCGGGCCTACAACTTTCACGAAATTCGCACTCCTATCTTCGAGGAGACTCAGCTCTTTGCCCGCAGCGTCGGCGAAGAGACGGACATCGTTTCTAAGGAAATGTATACATGGGAAGATCGGGCGCGTGCTGAGAGCGAAAAAGGCCAATCGCTGACTCTGCGTCCGGAAAATACGGCCGGAGTCGTCCGTGCCTACATCGAGCACAAACTCTGGGAGCGCGGGCTGCAGAAGCTTTACTACATCGGACCGCAGTTCCGGCGAGAGCGTCCGCAGAAGGGACGTTATCGGCAGTTCTATCAGATCGGAGCGGAGGTCATTGGTCCGGCGAGCGCCGGCAGCGAATCCCCGGCACGCGACGCAGAAGTGCTTGAACTGCTCGCTACGTTGCTCGACCGCCTGGGCATCACCGGCTGGAACCTGGAACTTAATTCCGTGGGCTGTCCCAGCGACCGCGCTGCTTACAATGAAGCGTTGAGGAAAGCTCTCGAGCCCGTAGTTTCGCAGATGGACGCTGATTGCCAGCGGCGTGCCGTCACCAATCCCCTGCGGGTGTTTGACTGCAAAGTTCCTGCGGACCAGCCCATTATCGAGAAGCTGCCGCGCATCAGCCAGTTTCTCGACGAACCGTGCCGGAAGCACTTCGACCAAGTGCAGGAGATCCTGAAATCGGTCGGAGTTGCCTTTCATCTAAACGACAGACTTGTACGTGGGCTCGATTATTACACTCGCACAGCATTTGAGTTCAGTCATGGCGCTCTGGGCGCGCAGAATGCGATACTCGGCGGAGGCCGTTACGACGGGCTTTCAGAATCGCTGGGCGGCCCGCCGGCTCCGGGGATTGGTTTTGCCATCGGAGAAGACCGCCTGGTGCTGGCCTTGAAAGAATCAACCGAGGCGATGCAACGTAAGCCGGACGTTTACATCGCGCCGTTAGGGCTGGGCATGGATCGCGAGGGGGCCCGGGTGGCGCGCGAGCTTCGCCGTCATGATGTGGTGGTGGAATTAGGCGACGAAAGCTTTCGGCTGAAGAAATCGCTGGAGACTGCCAGCAAAATCGGCGCGCGGTTTGCTTTGATCGTAGGCGAAAATGAAGTCAAGTCCGGCTCGTTCGCATTGAAAGAACTGGAAACCGGACAACAGACTTCTGTGGCTCGCGCCGAGTTAGCGCAAAAAATTCAGTCTGGTCATTGATCGGCACTGCGGCCGTTCCTGGCTCTAAAAATCGTTGTTTGAAGGGATACAGTTTGCTCGACTTTCTTGGCGATCTTCGGCGGACTCACACATGCGGCGCGCTACGGGCGCCAGACTCTGGCAAACAAGCTGTGCTCATGGGTTGGGTCAACCGCCGTCGTGATCTCGGCAACCTGATTTTCATCGACGTGCGGGATCGCACAGGCGTAACTCAAGTGGTCTTTAATAAAGAGCGCGATCCGGCAATTCACCAAAAGGCGAGCACACTGCGCAATGAATTCGTCATCGCGGTGACCGGTAAAGCCAAGCAACGCGTTGCGGACACAATCAACAAGAATATTCCAACCGGAGAAGTCGAACTGATTGCACAGGAACTGCGTATCCTGAATGATTCCAGGCAGCCGCCGTTTCTGCCCAGTGAGACGGTGCTGCCCAATGAAGAAATGCGCCTGAAGTATCGATACATTGATCTGCGCCGCGACGCCATGCAGCAGAACATAGAGTTGCGGCATAAAGTGTCGATCGCAATCCGCGAACATCTTTCCGCCCAGGGATTTTTCGAGATCGAGACTCCGTTTATGACCCGGTCGACGCCCGAAGGCGCACGGGATTATCTCGTCCCCAGCCGGGTGCAGCCGGGGAGTTTCTATGCGCTGCCCCAGTCGCCGCAACTTTTCAAGCAGATTCTGATGATCTCGGGCTTTGACCGATACTTCCAGATCGTGCGCTGCTTCCGCGATGAAGATTTGCGAGCCGACCGGCAACCCGAGTTCACCCAGATCGATCTGGAGATGTCGTATCCGCAACCCGAGCGCGTATGGGAAGTAGTGGAGGGCTTTTTGAGCGCGGCATTTAAAGCCGCGGGACATGAAATCGGAACGCCGTTCCCGCGCATGAGCTATGACCAAGCCATTCGGCTTTATGGCAGTGACAAGCCGGACATGCGCCTTCCCGCGATGACCGACGTGCGCCAGGCTTTCACCTCGGACAATCTTGCCGCCCTGGCGGTGAATCCAGATCTGCCGATAGTAGCCATTCGTATTCCACAGGTTGGCGAGCTTTCGCGCAAAGAGCGTGACGAAATCAAAGCGATGTTCCTGGCGAAGGGAAGCGCGAAATTGTTCGAAGACTTCAAGCGTCTGGAGAAAAGCTTTCCCCAGTCCACGGCGGGTATTCGCCAGGAAATCGCTGCCGAAGCGAATGATCTGATCGTGGTCGTGGCCGGAGATGGCAAGCCGGGGGAGCACAAGTCTGAAGGTGGGGTGAAGCGTGAGGTCAAGCAACACGATCACGCGGTTTACACAGCCGCCGGCCTGCTGCGGATTGCATTGGGGCAGAAGTATGCAGACCGTCACGGCGCCTTCAAGAAAAGTGGCGTGCCCGCGAATGATTTCCGCTTTCTGTGGGTCACCGATTTCCCGATGTTTGAATGGGATGAGGACGGCCAGCGCTGGGCGGCGGCGCACCATCCATTTACTTCGCCGCATGAGCACGATATGGACAAGCTCGAGTCCGATCCCGCCGCGGTGCGTGCCTTGGCTTACGATGTTGTCTTGAACGGCACCGAACTCGGCTCAGGTTCGATTCGTATTCACCGCCAGGACATCCAAAGCAAGATTTTCCATGCTCTCGGCATGACCGAAGATGAAGCCCGCTCCCGCTTTGGCTTCTTCCTGGAGGCGCTGGAATACGGCACACCTCCGCATGGCGGGATCGCGTTGGGCCTCGACCGCATTGTCATGATCCTGGCTGGCGCGGACAGTCTGCGGGAGGTAATTCCGTTCCCCAAGACCGCCCGGGCCGTGGATTTAATGGTGGATGCACCCACGCCGGTGAGTGAAGCGCAGTTAAAAGAGTTGGGGATTGTGGTGAAAAAATAAGATTGACGTGTGTGTTTGAAGCAGCCCTTCAACAGGGCAGAAAAGGTGGAGCAGGGGTTTCAGCCCTGCCTTAAAGCTTGGCCATGCAGCCCTGCTCATCGCAGTCCTGAAGGCCTGCTCCACCCTACCTCAGCGATTAGTGCGTTGCCAATCAAAAAGCAAACGTTCTTGGACCCAAGTCCCGATTCAAGCCGAACGCACAAAGCATTCACTTGGATGTTGCTCGCTGTTTGCGGAAACCGTGGAGGATAACTGCGCTGCTTACAGCG
>CATPBY010000343.1 GCA_955652845.1 uncultured Terriglobales bacterium
ACCTCGATGCGGACATTGCCGCGGCCCAGCTGCTGAGCTGAGTTCAACTCGCTTTGAGTGCCGGCGGAAAGCGTCAGTAACTGCTGAAAGTTCTGTGTGGCCAGCGGCAGAGAGCGGATGGTATTCGACTCAATGGCTTGCCCGGTCACTGGCGCGCTGGTCTCGACTGTTTCCACCTGCGCCTGAACCTGAATTTCCTGCATCACAGCTTTTGCGCTCAGCCTTGCCGTCAGTCTCGTGGTTTCTGTGACGCGCACCGCTACCCCGGTAAAATTCCCTTCGGCGAAGCCCGGGCTCTTGATGGTTACGCTGTAATTGCCGGCGGCCAGGAGTGGAACAGTAAAGGAACCGGTAGCGTCGCTATTGGTGGCGCGAGCAAGCACACCGGTATCCTCATTCACAATCCGCACTTCGGCGTTCGCCACCACAGCGCCGCTGGGATCCTGGACGGTTCCGGAAATCGCGCCGGTGGCCCCGCCCTGGGCAAGCAGTCTGCAGGAAAGCAAAAGCGCGATCAGGCCAACCGACAGCAAACTGGCAATTGAAGTTCTCATAAGCCCCCTTGTCCTGCCGAGTGCGATATTCCAATAAGAGTATGCGTTTGAAATTGCTGACCCTGTGCCTGAATCAAACCGCAGTATCCCAGCGCCAGGGCGCAACCTCGCGGGAATTATGACTGTTTGGGATATTGAAAAGTAGCGCCCCTAGCATACAAAACTGTAAACTGGTTCGCAATCGATGATGCTCAAACCCGGCTTTTGGATTGGCCTTTTCGATTCTGAACGGTTGACAGGAGAAACGTTTTCAGCAAGAATCCGCACTCATGGCCCCTTCTGGGCCTGTTACGGCTTTTTATCCGCCTCGTCATAATCTGTTCGTCCAGGCCCATTCGCTCGGAGAAAACAATGAAAAAACGATTTATCTTTGAGTCAGTCGCGCTCTTCGCGTGCAACCTTAGCTTGGTCATTGGCGCCGCTGGGCAGAGCCGCCCTTTGGTATTTCACGATTTTTACCACGACACCTCAGCGCCGATTCAAGCATATTCCGCAGCCGCAACAACCAGTGCCGTTCATCCGATTGAGCGCCCACGTCCGCGGCCACGGGCACTAAACGGTCAGAGTTCCGGAATTGTAGACAGCCCGCAGCAGTCGTTTTCCTTGCCTCCGGTTTCGGCGACCATCGGACTTAACTTCGATGGTATTCCGAACTCTGTAAACGGAACCCTGACCGGAATTCCGTCCGATAACAACCTATCTGTGGGCGATACGCAAGTGGTTGAAACCATTAATACAGCGTATGAGGTCTACGACAAGACAACTGGCAAATCCTTTTTCCCTGCTCAACAGATCAGCACCATTTTCACCGGCATGCCGGGACTATGCGGGCAGGGAGTGACATTCTTCTTTACGGATCCCATCGTGCTCTACGACAAAATAGCGGGACGCTGGATCATCAGTATCGTGGCCGGCGATACAAGCTTCTCGACAGGAAACGAGTGTATTGCCGTGTCTGCCACATCGGACGCGACCGGCCGTTATCATCGATACGCTTTCAGATTTGGGAACAATAATTTCAATGACTATCCCAAGTTCGGCGTGTGGCCGGACGCTTATTATGCTTCCTATAATCTCTTCACTCCGACTACTGTATCGGCCCTGGCTTGCGCCTACGACCGTGTTGCTATGATGGCCGGAAAACATACCAGCGTAGTGTGCTTCAGCAACCCCAATGAATTCGCATTCTTGCCATCGGACCTGGACGGTTCAAACCTCCCCCCGATCGGTCAACCGAATTTCTACGTCGACCTGGCCACGACGAGTTCGCTCCACCTTTACCGGTTCCATGTAGATTTCAGTACTCCGGGTAACTCAACCTTTACTGGGCCAACCACGATCCGCATCCGACCGTTCTCTCCAGCCTGCGGTGGCGGAGTTTGCATCCCGCAAGCAGGGACCAAACAGAAACTTGATTCACTTGGCGACCGGCTGATGTTCCGCCTGGCCTATCGAAACATGCTGACGCATGAATCGCTGCTGGTAAATCATTCCGTCAGAACCAATGCGGCCCCTTCCGGCGTTCGATGGTATGAGATTCGAGACCCTGACGAGGCGCCCGCTATATTCCAGGAAGGGACCGTCCAGGATGGCGATCTATCGCTGTGGATGGGAAGCATTGCGATGGACAAGACCGGAGACATAGCAGTGGGCTTCAGCGAATCGAGCAAGTCTACGCATCCCGCGGTCGCATTCACCGGACGTGTACCCAGCGACCCTCAGAACGCGATGGAAACGCCTGCATTAATCTGGCAGGGCAAAGGCTCTCAGGTGCGCGCAGACCGGTGGGGTGACTACAGCAGCCTGGCTATTGATCCCTCGGATGATTGCACGTTCTGGTACGTCAACCAGTACATGCCCTCAACCGGAGTGGTTAACTTTCATACCCGGGTAGCATCATTCAAATTTCCCGATTGTCATTAGCGCTGTGCTTTAAACGTTCCAGGGGTGCGAAGTATGGGGCAATCCAGGATTTTGCCGCCTCCGGCCGTCTGGGACAATTCTTCAGAACGCATACTTTAAAGAGAACTGAATCAGCCTCGGAGTGCCCACTACCGAAGTAATTTGTGTAAAAGAGCTTGGGTTTTCCACGTCGGTCGCCGATGGATTAGCGAACGATGGGTGATTGAACAAGTTAAAAAAATCGGCCCGGAACCGCAGACTCTGGCGCTCCGTCAGCCTGAATGTTTTCCCGACAGTAAAGTCCACATTCTTCTGAGGAGGCCCAACCACGCAGTTGCGCGGAGCGTTGCCGTAGCCCGTAGCATCTCCCGGCGCTCCGTTGGCCAGCGGTATAACCGGGTCCGGCATGTAAGCCGCCGGATTCACCCAGTGGGCGAGTCGGGACTCAACGCTCCCTGACGTCGGAGCGCTGGCGCAACTGGAACCGGGCGTGAACGTTGGAGTCGCAAGGTTCGGGCTGCTCAGAGAATATGCGCTTCCGCCTGCAGAATCGATGGGCGTGAACGGCAGACCTGATTGCAGCGTGAGCACTCCGCTGACCTCCCAGCCGCCCAGCACTCCGCGGGTAAAGCCGCCTCCACGGGAAAAGAACGGCAACTGGTAGACCGCGCTGGTGACGAAGCGGTGCCGGCGATCGAAATCGGAGAGACCGCGAGAGTCGCGAGCGTTGTTCTGATCGTTGAAGCGGGTATCGAAGGCTACGGTCGCCGTCGAAACATCGTCGATCGCTTTCGAAAAGGTATAGGCGCTCTGCCAATACAATCCTGCCGAGAAGCGGTGCGAAATAGTTGCCTGCAGCGAATGGTAGTGCGAATCGGAATTCGGGGAGAATGATTCGAACGCGCTGGGAGCAAGCCCCAGGAAGGGCGCGCGCGCGTTGGCGTTCTCCGCCGTAGTGTCAACAATCGGACATGAATTCCCCGGGGCCCTTACTCCCAAACAACTGACTCCCGGAATCGTCACTGGGTGCTGCAGAGTGGCCAAAGTCGCCTGGTCCGGATCGAATGTGGAGCGAAGATGAGTTCCCTTGGTTCCGACATATCCAATTTCGAAGAACCAATTCCTGCCCATTTCATGTTGCACCGTGAAATTCCACTGCTGCGTGGTGGCGGCGATCCAGTGGAGCGGAACCTGGAGGCCGATAAAGCTGTTCACATTGCCGGTGAAAGACGGACCGCACTGATCCGGATTGGTCGAAGGATTTCCATTCCCTAAAGTGCAACTCGGGGCGAATCCACTAAAGAAAGCAGCGCGCGGTACGAAGGTGGGACTCAGGACGCCCAGAGGCGGGATCCCGGTGAACCCGGTTGCGGAATTTGGCTGAAACAGATTGGTCAGGCTGCCTTGTCCCGGCAGAAAGTTCACTGCGATGGGGAAGAAGGGCGCCGAAAATGACAAGTTATCTACCGCTCCCAAATCCTCACGCACGCTATAAATGCCGTAGCCGCCGCGGATGGTGGTGTTGTGCCGGCCAAGAAAATCATAGGCAAAGCCGATGCGCGGCTCCCACACCGTGGCGAATTCATTGCGAAGCGCAGCGCGATTAAGCGTTCCACTCAGACCTGGAAGCTTGAACTGACTCACGCAGGTGGGATAGACAAATGGTTGCCCGGTGCTATTGGCTAATGGAGGATCCACGTTGCCCAGGTGGCAAAGCTCGTCATAAGGAGCCCCCACAAATTCGTTTCGGAAGCCCAGGTTCAACGTCAGCGTCTTGCTCGCACGGTAGTCATCCTGGGCGAACCAGGCGTAAGAGGGGATTCGATAGTCGTGGTTGCCCACCCCACCACCGGCCTCGCCGAAGAAGGGCGCCCCGGCCAGAAAGCTCTGAAAGTCAGTCGCAAATCCCGTAGGACCTGCGAAGAACAATAAGCCATTGTCTGCGACCGGCAGGTTCCGTCTGATCGTGTTACGGTCAGCCTCCCCGCCGAAACGGAATTGATGCGCCCCATGACTCCAGCCAAGGGTATCTAGCAAAACGAAGCTGTCCGACAGGGCGCTTTGCAACTGCTGCGGAAATGGCCCGAGCGCCCAGCTTCCAAAGGTAAAGCGGTAAATGTTCGGATCCTGATTCGCGGTTGGAATGTTGATTCCCACTTGCGCATTGGTGACCGGAGGCTGATTGTTTAATTTGTCGCTGATGATGTTGACCCCGAATCTCAGCTCGTTGACGATCGCATTCGAAAACAAATGCGTTTCGGTGATACTGCCGACCCGGTTATGGAGCGGAATGTCCAGCGGAAAATTCAGGTTGTTCGGGGTGGGGACGCCGCCCGTCTGAATCTGGAAAGAGTCGGCGCCGAAAGGCTGGAAGGTATCGGAATCGGCCCAGAAGAAGCGGAATGCGACGCGATCCTTGCCGCCGCGGAACTCGCGGTCCCAGTTGGTGGTGAATTGATCGTCCGTGAACCTGCCGGTTCTGGTCAGGATCAGCGGGCCAAAATTCAGCGTACCGCTGGTGAACCCTGGGCTCCCGGGCACCGTAGGCACAAGCCAACCACCGCCTCCTCCGCCAAACTGATTGCTCTTGAAATTCAGCAGCGCTAACGCCACTGGATCAATTCGG
>CATPBY010000344.1 GCA_955652845.1 uncultured Terriglobales bacterium
GACTGAACTTGTAAGCAAAATGCAAAAGCTCGATTGGTTGTGGTTGGGGTCCCTGCTGTTGGTTTTATTCTCTACTGTAGGATTGACCTATATTCTTTGGCAGGCGTATTCAAGCGGGCAGTGAGCGGAGAGCAGACCAGGGTTTAATCGAACCAGAGAAGGCTTGAAGATTGGAGCGGGAGACGGGATTTGAACCCGCGACTTCGACCTTGGCAAGGTCGCACTCTACCACTGAGTTACTCCCGCCCACGGTGCATTAACGGCTGGAATTTCTGTCTGGTCCGAGTTTGATTATAAACAACCAGTCACCGGGCAGCAACGCGTTCCCCTCGCAGGGCGTTTAATCTTTCGGCTCCACTCCACTCTTCTGTATAGCTTCGTTCGCCAGTGCTGTTATCCGGTTGCGAACGTCCCAGAGTTCTTTGTAGAACAGGTGTTCCATGCGCTGGTGCAGGACTTCCACAGGAGTGCCCATGGTGCCGACGACTCCGCCGCCGATAATCCTTTGCGCAAGTTTCAGGTGATGGAAGCGGAACAGGTGAACTCGCTCATCAAAATCCAGCAGCCTTTCCGCCACATCGTGCAGCCCGAAGAATTCCTGGTGGCGGCGGTAAAGATCGTCCACACTGAGGCCGGTGTTCTGCAACTGGCCGTGAAAAACTTCGCCCAGCCGCGGACCAATATGAAGCAGCGCGAGGAAGCCTGGTGAATCCAGCCCGCTGCCGTGTCCCAAGCCAGCGCGGATGAGCTGGTAATCGTAGGGTGTGATGGTTTCGAGTACGTGCAGCACCGAGATGGGATACTCCAACATGTAATTGCCCCGGCGCAGCAGGCGAGCGGCATTCGAAAAGTCGCCTTCAGCGATCAGGCCTCGAGAACGTTCCAGCTCCCACGCGGTCCCTTTCATCAGTAACTCGGAAGCCTGATGAACAACCTGGAAGGTCATTTCATCTGGATGCGAGAATTCTTCCGCAGACTTCTGCAGGGAAAGCAGATCATCGGTACGCAAATAGCGTTCGTAATCGGAAGCGCCCTTGCCGGAGAGAATCGGTTTTCGCAGGTCGTCCATGGTCTTCTGCATCGGGCTCAGGCCGGATGCCCGGTCCACTGCGGATCTCGCTCAGGCGCTACGATTTCGCCATCACGCATGTGAATGATTCGATCACCGTAACTGGCGGCCTCCGGATTATGAGTGATCATAAGTACCGTCTGTCCCAGTTCGCGGTTGGAATGGCGCAGCATGTTAAGCACAATGTCTGAGTTTTTCGAATCCAGATTGCCGGTAGGTTCGTCGGCCAGAACAATCGCAGGCTTGTTGATCAGCGCCCGCGCCAGCGCCACCCGCTGTTGTTCTCCACCGGAGAGTTCCGATGGCCGGTGCGGCAGGCGTTTTTCCAATCCCAGCAATCCGATGATCCTCTCAAAATACGATTTATCAAAGCTGCCATTGGTGCCGGCAATGTCCAGAGCTATATAGATGTTGGAACGCGCATCAAGGGTAGGCAGCAGATTGAATTTCTGGAAGACAAATCCGATCTTCCGTTTGCGCATCCGGGTGCGTTCAGCGTCGGAGAGCCGCGCAAAATCGTCGCCATCGATAATCACGTGGCCGGAATCGGCGCGGGTCAGCCCGCCCAGAAGATAGAACAGCGTGGATTTGCCGCTGCCCGAAGGGCCGACCACGCTGACAAATTCTCCTTTTTGCACGCTGAAGGAAACGCCGCGCAGCGCGGGCACGTCGATCTTGCCCACGTGGTATACCTTGCGCAGGTCCACGGCCTCAATAAAAGGAGCCATCCAAACAATCGATCTTACACGAAGCACGCGGGCAAGTGGACAGAGTTGGAGTGGTATTCAAGCGGCACTGGTGGCCGCTGCACGTTCTGCCGTTTGAGCTACGCGCTTGGGACCACGTTTGCGGACGAGCAACAGGCGGATACGTTCAAGAAGTTCGGCAGGGGCGTACATTCCTTTGGGAAGAAACACATCGGCGCGAGTGTCGCGATCGTACATTCTGACTTTGCCGGAAAGAAGAATTGCCGGCGTCTGCGGAGAAATACTTTTGACCGCGTCGATCAACTTACTTCCGTCGAGTCCCGGCATGATGAGATCGGTAAGCACCAAATCCACCCCGCCTTCCTTGAAGCGTTCCAGCGCCGTATCGCCGCTGGTGCAGGTCACCACGCGATAACCACGGGTTTCCAGCATCACTTTACGGATAGAAAGAGACTGTTCGTTATCGTCGACGCAAAGGATCGTTCTTTTGGGCTTCATTCGTGTTTCCGAATGGCGGAGCGCGAAGCGGCGTCGGCGCCTGGGGGAATCGAAAACCTCTTCAGTGACCGGGAGAATTTAGAGCGACATGAATCGTAGAAGCTCTGGCATAAGATGTAAAGTGCCGTCGATGCCAATGGCGGATTAGCCCCGTTGAAAATTTCCCGGGATTATGCATCTCTCGATTTTTCGGCAGAAACAGCGATTGATTTTAAAGAAAAAATTCGCCGCGCAGAACTTCCACAACATTTCCACCCACGCGAACGTTAACCACTCGGTCATCCTGCCGCGCGGCGCGGACAAAAATGCGGCTGGGCCGTTTCATTTCCAGCCCCTGCTCGATCAGCACACGCTCCTCTGGTTGCGCCACCCCGTGCGCCACCATCCACGCCGCCGCGCATCCCGCGGCTGAACCGGTGGCCGGGTCTTCGCCGTTGTTGAACATCATGCGAGCGTGCAGACGAGCGCCCGGATCGACGGTTTCGCGGGAGACGAAATAGAAAGATCTTCCGCCAGTTTTTTCCAGATATTCCGCCGAACTGGCGCCATCCACACGGAGCCGTTCGATAATCTTGAGACCGCGCAACGGGACGATAGTGAAAGGCACTCCGGTGGAGACGGTCTGGATCGGCAGGGAAGGGTCTACATCGCCGTCACGCAAGCCAGCCGCGCGTACTGCGGCTTCGCGATCGTGCACAAGGCCAAATTTCGGTTCAACCTGAGTCATCTCTCCAAATACGTCTTGCCCCGCTGCTTCCTCAAAGCGCACGGGAACTTTTCCGACGTTGAGATCAAGCGCGATTTCCGCCGCGCCGCTCGACCCGCGCAAAAAGAAGGCGGTTCCAAGTGAGGGATGACCTGCGAACGGCAACTCCTCGCTTACCGTGAAAATTCGCACACGCGTGCCCCGCTCGCGTTCGATGGCGGCATCGCGCGGAAAAATAAAAGTGGTCTCCGATAGATTCATTTCGCGGGCCAGGGCCTGCATCTGCTGGTCGCTAAGTCCACGGGCATCGCAAAAAACGGCAAGCGGATTGCCTTCCAGACGACGTGAGGAAAAAACGTCCAACTGCGCAAAGAGAAGCCGTCGAAGTTCTGTGGGCATGGCATAGATTGTAGCGGAAGCAATTGGACTCGCGGAGAGGCCCGCTGTTTGACTGAATTTTGGCGGGCGCGTATTCTATCGGCTGATGCGCCCATGCTCCATGCTGGAAGTCCGTAGTTGTTGTAGGCGGACGCCAGTGTGTGGGTAGCGCACAGACGCTCTTCCGGCACCCACCCTGGCTAACTTGGGTGGGTTTTCTTTTTTCGAGGTGTTTTCCTGAGCGCGAACCGTCGAGATAATGCGAAGATCCTCCGCGCTCTGGGATGAACCAATTCAGTCGACGAGGAGAAAAATTATGAGTACCCAGACCCAAACCCAAAATATCTCAAGCGTTCCCCGAATTAATGATACCGCGCCTGATTTTACGGCCGAAACCACGCAAGGCAAGATTCGCTTTCACGAATGGATCGGCGATGGCTGGGCGATCCTTTTTTCCCACCCCAAAGACTTCACCCCGGTCTGCACCACCGAACTCGGATACATGGCGGGACTGGAACCGGAATTTGCCAAACGGAACTGCAAGATCATCGGACTGAGCGTCGACCCGGTGACAAGCCATAGCAAGTGGGCCGCTGATATTGAGGAGACTCAGGGCCACCGGGTGAACTATCCCATGATTGGCGATCCAGAACTCAAGATCGCGAAGCTCTACGGCATGTTGCCCGCAGAGAGCGGGAGTACTTCCGAAGGTCGCACCGCCGCAGACAACGCGACCGTGCGAACCGTCTTCGTGGTCGGTCCGGACAAAAAAATCAAGCTCCAGCTCAGCTATCCCATGAGCACCGGCCGCAACTTTGATGAAATCCTGCGCGTCCTCGATTCTATGCAGTTGACGGCTAAACACAAAGTGGCGACTCCGGCGAACTGGAAACCCGGTGAGGACGTCATCATCAGTGGCACAGTGTCGAATGAAGAGGCACAGAAGCAATATCCCAAAGGGTGGAAATCGCCAAAACCGTACCTGCGGATTGTCCCGCAACCGAAATAGTTGCTGATGTAATGAATTCGTGTGGCGTTGATCTAGCTGTGTGGGGCGCTTAAATACAGAAGTGTAAGCCAGACGGCGGAGAGTTCCGTTTGAATGTTCCCCGAATTACCGTCGTGGGCAGCTACGCCACCGGCCTGACCATGAAAGTTCAGCGCTTGCCGGTAACCGGAGAGACGCTCCTGGCCACCGGTTATCGCGTCGATTGTGGTGGAAAGGGCTCCAATCAGGCCGTGGCCTGCGCCCGGCTGGGCGCGAAAGTCAGTTTCGTGGCGAAGATTGGGAAGGATGCTTTCGCCGAAACTGCGCTGCAGCTTTATCGCGACGAAGGCGTTGATGTGGCGAGTGTCATACAGACCAGCGACGCCCCCACGGGAGTAGGCTTCATTATCGTCGAGGCCTCGAGCGGACAAAACTGCATCACCATTGATCCGGGGGCGAATGATTTATTGACTGCCGGGGATGTTTCAGGATGCAAGGCAGCTTTCGATTCGCCGCAAGTGGTTCTTACTCAATTGGAAGTTCCCGTTGCCGCGGCAGGAGCGGCCATGGCAGCGGGACGCGCCTGTGGCGCAGTCACGATTCTCAATCCCGCTCCGGTCCGCCCCCTGCCGTCCAGTGTTTTGCAAACGGTCGACATCCTCACGCCGAATCAGGTCGAAGCCAAAATCCTTGCCGGCCACAGTCTGGAGGAAAAGCTCGAGGCCGAGGAAATCGCGGGCGAATTGATTCGCAGTGGCGTCAAGCAGGTCGTCATGACCCTGGGTGAAAAAGGCGCGCTGATCGTGACCGCGTCGTCTTGCACTTATGTTCCCGCCGTGCAGATGCGGGCAGTCGATACCACCGGCGCCGGAGACGCCTTCAATGCCGGTCTGGCTAATGCGATTGCATGCGGAGCTGATCTCGAGTCCGCGGTGCAGTTTGCCGTGGTCATCGGCGGGTTGGCAGTAACCAAAGAAGGCGTCATCCCGGCTCTGCCGCGCCTTCACGAAGTCATTCAGTTTTATGCGCAACGCGAACTGACTTTGCCGCACTGGTTTCCGCCGGACCACGCCGGCAATCGTTGAATATGCTCTTGCTCGAAGGTTTACTTCTTGTGCTGCTGGCGGCCCTGTTGCAAGGTACATTCATCCTCCC
>CATPBY010000345.1 GCA_955652845.1 uncultured Terriglobales bacterium
CCGTTAATCATCGCTGCCCCTCGAATCGCGTGGCGTCGCAGCGCTTTCTGACTTGTCTTGCGCGGGTCCAAGAACCACCTGTTTTTTTGCACGCTGAGAGTTGTGTGGCTCAGGGAGTGGAAACATAGGCGCGCTGGACCTCATACGGCTTTCCGAGTCGATCAGGAAATTGCCAGCGGTAACAACGCGGTCGCCATCATGAAGTCCGCGCATAATCATTACGCGATCTCCAAACGCACTCCCGGTCTCCACGGCGCGGGGCTCAAAGATGCCAGGGCCAGTCTCGACGTAGACAATCTTCTGAAGCCCACGGTCAATGACCGCTTCCTGTTTAACAGAGAGGCCCGGAGGCGCCGGGGCGGCGAATTCCAGGTCAACGTACATGTCAGGACGCAGCGCCGAGCCCGGGTTGTCGGCATCTAATCGAATCTTTAGGGTGCGAGAGGCAGCATCAAACAATGGCGGGTTAGCGCCTACGGTGGCGTAAAACGTCTTGTCTAATTCCCGCGCGTGTACTTTAACGCGCATTCCAGGCCGCAGGGCTTTGACTTCATTGCCATACAGGTCCGCAAGAACCCAAACTTTGTCGAGGTCTGCGATGCGGTAAAGCTCGGCTCCCTTTTCGAATCGCTGGTCGGCCGAGATATTGCGAGCCAGCACTACTCCATCAATCGGAGAGACTACGGCGATGTCACGGGTTGTTTGCCGGCTCTTGGCCATTTCTCGAAGCTGGGGCTCTCCCATCCCGAGCGCTCGCAATTGCTCTTCGTTGAGACGCAAATTCGCGTCGCTGGATCGGTTTTGCTCTTCCGGATCACGTCCAGTTCGCAACCTTTCAACGCTGGCCAGTGAGCCCAGGTAGGCCTGTTGTGCGTTACGAAATTCACGACTGTAGAAGGTTGCGAGCAAATCGTTCTTCTTTACGATCGTGCCAGCAGGATTGTTTCCCAACGACTGGACCCAGCCTTCGGTAGACGCCGTCAACCGGTAAACCCGATTGTCATTCGCTTCTACGCGGCCGGTGGTGCGAATAACGCGGGATCCGGAACTTCTTTGTGCCGGTTCAACATTTATGCCGATGATTTTTTGCTGGTCAGCACTGACCGAAATTAGATCACCGGATTTAAACTTTGCTTCTGAATCGTTGTCTTCGTAGACGGGCTCGAGCGCCATACCGCAGTCAGGCGCAATTCCAGGGCTGCTTGAACGGTAGGCGGGATGCATCGGGTCGACGTAGTAAAGGACTCGCCTGGCGGTGGGCGAAGCTTCGTGTTTCGAGCCGCCACTGTAGCGGCCGGCAAAGAACGCCGTCACTATGAAAAGGAGGAACAAACCGAGTGCTGCCCGCTTCTTGATCATGAGCCCCCCATTAGGTAAGTCACCTTGGCCGTTCTCAGTAAATTGGGGGAGTAATCCAACGCATCGGTTAATTACGACCTCTTTGAATGCAGGACGCCGAATCAAACTTAGTATTTCGGAGTTTCGGGCGCTGCGCTGCCTGCCGCTCCCGTCTCAACCGAAGAGGCTGGCGGGACCGGTCGCGGCACAGTCGGCCTCTCGCCGACGCGAGTAGTTTTGCCGTTGGCGTCTGTACCGACAACACGCCGAGCGCCTGAACGCCGCCCCTCGAAGGCATTGTTACTGGGACGCGCCGATTTATCCGAGGCTATCTGCGGGAAATACGCCTGGTTCAGTTCTGTTTTGGCTGTAGCCTCGATTTTCTGCATGCCCAACTTGAATTTCTGTTGCGCCAGGCGATCTTTGATATCAGAGCGCGCTTGCTCGAGTGGCTCTACGCTTCGGGACACTATCTTGTAGATAAAGTAGCCATGATCATCTGTAATGACTTGTGATACGTCACCAACGCTCAGCGTCAACACGGACTGATGACCCGCGGGCAGCTGATTGGCCGTTTGCATGCCGAGTTTGGTACTGGGCGATATCACCTGCATTCCGGCCATGTCATAGGCTTCCCTTTGCAAATTGTCGAAGTCCTCTCCGGAAACCGCCCGTATCTGGAGCGCATCTGCTTCTTTCTTCAGCGCTTCATCGTCAGTCTTTCGCCCGTCCGCGGAGCCCGGAAGTTCCTGCTTGTTGTCTTTAGCAATCTGTTGCTTCGCCTTGGGAATAAAGATGCGCTGCAGTTCGGCTTGTTCGTAGGAGGTGACATTGTCTTTGTAAAACCTCTCAACGTCAGCATCCGAAACCTGATCGGCGTCTTCCTGCAGCATTCTCGCTGCCCACTCCGCTTGCGCGCGCAGCGTGGCGAAGGCGAGCCAGTTTTTGAACTGAGGATTCTTTTCCATGCCGTTCTTGCGAAACTCGCGTTGTAACAACAGCATCGTGGGGTAGAACGCGGCGAACTGACGACGCGTGTCCGAATTCATATTCGGCTGAATCGCGGAAACCAATGCATCAAACTGCGCGCGTGTGATTATCGTCTTGCAATCCGCGTCGCTTGTTTTCGTCTGGGTCATTGGGGCTGCCGGATTCTTACGCCCCGCAGCCGTGGCATCGCACAACCCACGAATCGTAATTACCGGACTCTCAGGAGGGACCACCGCAGGCTGGTGAGCATTGTGCAGATTCGTCGACGTGGCAGCCGCGTGGGGAAGGGGTGTTAACGAGGAGATCGGACCATTCGGAGTCTGTCCTGCTGCAAAGCTTGCAAGCAACAAAACGGAAATACAGATAAAACGCATAGGTTAGCTCCCAAGCCAGAGGAATAAGAAAACTACCTCATCTCCGCCAGGAGAAGCAGGTGGGCACTCCTCAATGTCACTTTTCCGTTTGACTGGCTTCGAAGTTTTGCTCCGCAATGCGTTCCTCACATAGGCTTCGCAAAGCGTGAGTCATCCAGAGGAGGGTTTACTGCAATCTTCTCGATGGTCATCTTGTGAGTCTGCTTAACGCCCTCTACGACAGTCTCCAGA
>CATPBY010000346.1 GCA_955652845.1 uncultured Terriglobales bacterium
ATCTGGCGCTGCCTTCTACCCCCAGGGAAGAAAGGCGCGACGAAGTAGAACGAGAAAAAGTTCTGGCTGAGCAGGCCGTCACCTAGTTCATTCATAGCTGTTTTCAGCGTGCCAGTTTCCTCGGGGAGCTGGCATTGTATTTTTAGACTAAAGTAGATTCATTCCGGTCTGTGAAATTTCCGGTTTCCGCTGAACTACTGAGAACCGAGAACTGTAATCTGGCGACTGACCGTCGATGCAGATACGTATTTTATTCTTCGGCATGCTGAAAGACCTTGCCGGCCGCAGTGGCGAGTCGTTGAACCTGCCGGAACATTCGATCCTAAGCGACGTGTTAGTCCATTATAAGAAGACCGATCCGCGCTGGAATGATTTGGCGGCGTCGATCGCGATGTCGGTGAACCGCGAATATGCCGGCCCGCAAGTAAAATTAAAGGAAGGCGATGAGGTCGCATTGCTTCCGCCCGTGAGCGGTGGCGCAGAAGAACAGAGGGCAATTCACGCTTTCAAGCACTCGGCCATGGTGCGTGAGGGTATCGACAGCCAAGCGATTGTCGAGGGCATAAAGCGATCTGAAGACGGGGCAGCGGTGGTGTTCGAAGGCATCGTGCGCGACAATACTCGCGGTAGACGCACTCTGTACCTGGATTACGAAGCCTACGAAGAGATGGCTTTACAACAAATGGAAGGGCTGGCTGAGCAGGCGCTTTTTCAGTTCAAGATTCGTGACGTTGCCCTGATTCACCGGCTGGGCCGGCTCGAAATAGGTGAGACCAGCGTGCTTATCGTGGTAACATCCGCGCATCGCGCCGCGGCCTTTGACGCTTGCCGCTGGCTCATCGACACTCTCAAGCGCACGGTGCCCATTTGGAAGAAGGAATATTTCGAAGACGGCGCCGTCTGGGCAGATGGCGAACCTTTTCCCGCCGACATCGCGCGGGCCGAAGGCAGCCATTCGGGAGGGTCTGCATCTAACTGAACGGCCTTCCATGAAATCCCTGCTTGTTCTGCTTGCGCTGGGTGGGGCAATCGTGTCCGCCCAGACGCCAAAGCCGCCGTGGGCGTCGAGTTCTCCGGAATCAGCCAAAAGGCCGCCTCGCGAAACTGAGGCCCAGCAACCCGACACTACCTTCAAAGTTGACGTCAAGCTGGTGAACGTCTTCGTCACGGTTACGGATGACCGTGGCGCGCCCATTGCCAGCCTCAAAAAAGAAAATTTTGCTTTGCAGGAGGATGGCGAGCAACAGAAAATCGCAGTTTTTGACAAGGAATCGGCGCTGCCACTTTCGATCGTTCTGGCCATTGACACCAGCCTGAGCACTCGCAAGGATCTGCCGCTTGAATTAGGATCGGCGCGCCGCTTTGCCCATACCATCCTGCGCCCGGTTGACGCGCTGTCGCTTTACGAGTTCAGCGAAGTAGTAAGCGAACTGACGCCGTTCACACCGGATCTCAACCGCATTGACCGGGCTATCAGCCGCCTGCGGCTCGGCTCCGCAACTGCTCTCTATGATGCGCTTTTCCTCGGTTCGCAAGCGCTTGAACCGAGGCAGGGGAGAAAGGTGTTTGTTGTAATCACTGATGGCGGCGACACCATGAGCAAGGTGGACTACAAAGATGCAGTTCGCGCCGCTCAACAAGCCGAAGCCATCGTGTACAGCATCATCGTCGTGCCGATTGAGGCCAGCGCAGGGCGGGATACCGGCGGGGAGCATGCGTTGATCCAACTCTCTATGGACACTGGCGGCAAATATTTTTACGCCACCTCTGCCTCTCAGCTGGACGATGCATTTCGTCAGATCAGCGACGAACTGCGTACGCAATACCTGCTTGCGTACTATCCATCGCAACGATTCTCTGATTCAGATTTCCGCCGCATTCAGATTACTGTTAGCGGCCTGCCCCCTGGTTCGGGTTTCAAGGTGCGCCATCGGACCGGATACTACACGTCTAAATCTCACTAACGAGCGTAAGCAGAGACCGGAAGCAGAGACCGGGAGCAGAGACCGGAAGCAGAGACTGTTTATTCCGCAGGAGTGGCTCAATTTGGAATTCCGCCATTTCGAGGGCGTGATCCTGAGCGCAGCCGTCTTCGCGGCGGAGAGAAGGGTCTCGCGCGCAGCGGCACGGCAGGTGCGGTCTCTACAGGCGAGATCCCTTAGCCGGCTTAGCTGCGCCGGGCTTGGGGATCACCCATGAGAAAACGCTGAGAATTCAGATTGAGCCACTAACTATTCCGCTATGTGGTTGACGGGACAATTTCGCTTGTGAAAGTCTATGAGATTGCAACTAACCAATTCTTTCTCACAAAAAGTATTTCAGCGCTGCAGAATTGCGCACCCCGGCGTCGCGGTTAGCTGGGTTGAGGCAGCGCTTGCCAGCCGGCGATATCGTTACCGCCGCCTACTGCCTTTCTCCGACCCGAGGGCCGCTGCCTGTTTAATGTTCCGAAGTTTGCGAATAAGCTCGACTTCTGAAATGGAAGATAAAAGGTCAACGATGTTGCATAATCCTGGTTCTGCTCGCTGTGGCCCGACTCGATTGATAGCAATCGCCGCCGCGCTGTTGTTCACATCGTTGGCCCTCAGTGCACAAACGGCTTCCACTGGCAACGTCGCTGGGACGGTAACCGGCGCGCGCGGGACCTCTGTGAATGGAGCGGCTATAACGCTCACCAACAAGCTCACCGGAGAGGCGTTCCGCACCACCACCAGTCCGGCGGGAACCTACACTTTTCGCGACCTCATTCCGGCTGATTACGTGCTGCATGTGGAAGCCAAAGGATTTACTAGTGCGGACCTGCTGCTGCGGATTCAAGCCGGAATAACGGCGTCTGGGGATGTCAAACTGCAGCGCTTGCCGCCGCCCGGCGTTGCACTCGTAAACACACAAAGCATTGCGGTCAAGGGCTCTGTGACTGCCACACAGCTTGAGCAACTTCCTACTGGCCGTAATTTTCTTGAACTGGCGAATCTGGAACCCGGGGTTCAGGTACTCGATGGCGCAGCGCTGGCGCCGTCACACAGCGGCTTTTCCTCCGTCTCGATTGCTGGACGCACCGGCCGGACCACCCGCATGGAAGTGGATGGCGTGGATATTACTGACGATACTGCCGGCGGGACCACACAGAATGTCGCCGTGAGTTCGGTTCAGGAATTGCAAATCGGACAGTCAAACCTGGCAGGCGCTAACGCGCTGACGTCGGCAGGTGCTGTGAACATGGTGACAAAATCCGGCGGCAATGATCTGCACGGAGAAGTTTTCGGCAACTTCCGCAACAAGTCTCTGGGAGTAGCCAATTTCCCTGGAAGTCATGATGACTCCTACTCGCGCGAGGTCTTTGGCGGCGCTGTTGGAGGCGCGCTGAAAAAGGACAAACTCTTCGTCTTTGTGGCGGGGGAATATTTCAAGCAGGACCGGATGGCGACAGCAGTATTCAATCCGCCCTTTACCGCGTTGGATGGAAAATACAGCTCTCCTTTCCGTGAGACCGAACTCCATGGCCGCCTGGATTATCAGTTGTCTCCGGCAGCACGAATTTTCTATCGCTTACTGTTCGACAACAACAACGGGATAAACTCCAGCAGCGGAAGTGACTTTCAACTATTTAAGAACTATGACAACACTCCGAGCCACGCCGTGGGGTTTGACTTCAACCGTGGCGCTTATACGCATGGTCTGCGTTTTGCCTATAACCGCTTCTCGAACAGCATTGCGAACGTTAGCGTCTTCAATCCCCTCCCGCAGATTAGCTTGAAGTTCGACGGCGGGTCAGGGTTTGCCAGCGGTTCCAGTCCATTTGCCCCGCAGCATACGATCCAATCCAGCAAGGAGATCGGATATGACGGCGGTCGCAGTTTGCAAACCCACAAGTTTAACTTTGGAGTTGAGTTCAACCGCATCGACAGCCTGGTTTTTGCCAATCTGTTCAGCTTGGCGCCGCAGGTTGGCGCCGACACCGGCGTCGTTTCCACGACCCTCGCGGTAGCCGGACCGTTTCCTGGCGGCGCGAGCAATCCCCTGAATTATCCCGTAGACTCCGTTACCCTGGGCAACGGTTTTGGATGTTTCAGCGAGAAGTCCGCCTTTGGTTCCCGGTGTGGAGGCTGGCGAGACTCCCGTATTCAGTTATACGTGGCCGATCAATGGCAAGTCCGTCCGAATATTACGGTCAATTTCGGCGTCAGCTATGTTCGTGATACCGGACGTACGGACTCTGATTTGCCGGCGATACCTTGTTCGGCGGTCGCGGCTTCTTTCGGGCCATTCATCCCGTGCAGTGGTAACACCACTCTGCTAAGTCAGGTCGGATTTCTGTCCGGTATCGGAAAACGCGTTCGCCAGCCAAATTTAGATTTCGCTCCGCATTTGGGCATAGCCTGGGATCCGCGTAAGAGTGGAAGAACGGTCATTCGAGCCGGAATCGGAATGTATTACGACAACTCAGAACTGCAGAACGTTTTGTCGGACCGGGTGGTACGTTCTGCTGTTGGTCAGTTCAATGCGCAAGCTAACGATCCCTGCGCCAGTCACGGAATAATAATTTTCCCCGGCGACGTGCCGCACTCTGCCGCGGGCATCTGCGGAAAACCTGTGGGCAGCGTGGCCAGCGCAATTGCAGCGCTGCAGACCCAATTCCAGGCGGCGAGTGCTGTTTTATCCGCGAACTCTACAAATCCGAATTTCCTGGGACAACTGTTGAGCAGCCAGCAGGGCTTACTGGCTCCCGACTTTCAAACTCCGCGCACCGTTCAGATGAACGTCGGCTTGGAGCATCAGGTACGTCAAGGGTCGGTATTCAGCATTGACTATGTGCGCAAGGTAAGTACGCATTACCTGCTCGGGCAGGATACCAATCACGTTGGCGATGCGAGCTTCCTTAATACGAACGCGGTTTTAAATGCCATAACCGCGACAGTGACTCCAGTCGGTTGCCCGGCTGCAACCAGCGCCGGTGCGAGTTCCCAGGCTGCCGTGACCTGCTACCTGGCGGCGGTTCCAGGGGCAAGTATCGCGGACTTTGCCAGCCACGGGCTGGATTCGGGCGGTCAATATCTTGCGGGGCTCCCAGCGGCTATTTTTGGTCTGAATCCGAACACTAACGGAGCGGCGTTCGCTGGAGTGAACCCTCTGGTCGGGCGAAATATCATGTTCTTCCCTGAAGGTCGCTCGCTTTACAGTGGTTTGCAGTTGATGCTTCGAAGCCAAATCAACAATCCGGTGCGCAGAGTCACCAGCATGAACCTGCTGGTGTCCTACAACCGTTCGTTTTTCAAGAGCAATGTTGCAGGCGGCATCGCAGACCAGGATTTGATGCCGTTAGCGGCTGACTTCAATCATCCCATCAGGTCCTTCGGCCCGGCTTCCCAGGACCGCAAGCATCAATTTTCCCTGGCAACAATCATGGAGCTCCCGTATCACGTTCGTTTGAGTCTTATCGGACATTTTGATTCACCGTTGCCGCAAACTCTTTTCCTTCCAGCCAGCGGAGGCGTGCCCGGCGAGATCTTTCGCACAGATGTGAACGGCGACGGATCGTTTGGGGGCCAAAGCGTGAGCGGGAACAGCTCGTTTGGAGATATCGTGCCGGGCACCAACATCGGCTCATTCGGACGAAGCATTACTGCCGCCAGCCTGAACACTACTATCCAGAATTACAACGCTAACTCTGCTGGGAAACTTACGCCTGCGGGACAGGACCTGGTGAATGCGAACTTGATTCGATCTGATCAGTTGCAACGACTAGGAGCCATAACTCCGCTTATCCAGTCTGCTCCGCTGGGAAATGTGGGCTTGTCCTGGCTGCGGACTTTGGATGCCGCGCTGGCCTGGCCGATCAAGGTCAGAGAGAATTTTACCCTGCAGCCGCGGGTGTCGGTCTTTAACTTGGCTAACTTCGCGAACTTTGACGGCCCGAACAATAGTCTGCTGGGAATTTTGGGTGGCCAGGCCGGACAGGTGAACGGTCCCAGCGCACCAGGCACCAACCGCATCGGTATTGGATCTGGCATCTTCACGCTGGGTGCTTCCCGTCAGATGGAATTCGGATTGAAAATCACTTTTTAGTGAATTTGCAGCCACCGATGCACGCGTTCCGGGGCGCTGGGACGGCACCGTGTAAAATGCATCATGCCCTTTCATGGACAAGGATTGCCCGGCCCGCCTCGAAAAGGGAGGCCCGCTCCTCCCGAGGAGACGTCGGAGGAGGCCGCTTACTTAAAGTTTCTTGGTGAAAAGCAGAAGCCCGTCAGTATCAAACTGGCTGATGGTGAAGTGGTTCGCGGCTGGATTGAATATTACGACAAGAATATGGTCCGCCTGACTCGCTAAGACCGGCCGAATCTCTTCATCTTCAAGCACGAAATCATGTACATCGCCGAAGACGGCGGAAAACGGAAGTAGTGTTTCCAGGTTGTCATCCCTCGCGAAGCGAGGGATGCCGGTCTTTCAGCTTTCGACAAACCTGCCGATTCGCGAATTCGCAGGTTTTAACAGGCATTACGTTCGTTATCTGCTCAGCTCTTGATGCCATCAATCCATAACGATTTCGTCCCCGCCATGTCAGAGATTGCCCGCGAAGCTGGCGCCCTGTTGATCAGTCACTTCCAGCAACACGTAAAGGTGGAGTACAAGGGCGATGCCGATCTGGTGACCGTCGCTGATCGCAAATCGGAAATCCTGATTCGCGAACGCATCCGAAAACAATGGCCGGCGCACGATGTTTTAGGCGAAGAACAGGGCCTGGTGGATACCGGAAGCGACTATCGCTGGTATGTCGACCCTCTCGACGGCACCACCAACTTCGCCCACGGTTTTCCGGTGTTCTGTGTTTCATTGGCGCTGGAATATAAGGGCCGACGGGTCGCAGGCGTAATTTATGATCCCACGCGAGATGAATTGTTCGCAGCAGAGCAGGGAAGCGGCGCCTATCTGAATGAAGAGGCGATATCCGTCTCGAACATATCGAACCTCGCTGAATGCCTGGTGGGAACAGGTTTTCCGAGTCACAAGCGGCATAAAAATCCAAATATATTCTTTTATCATCAGATCACCCTGCGCACTCATGGGGTGCGGCGTGCCGGTTCGGCGGCGTTAGACCTTTGCAATGTGGCTTGCGGAAGATTTGATGGGTTCTGGGAATTCAATCTCAATCCGTGGGATACTGCCGCCGGCGTCCTGATCGTCGAGGAGGCCGGAGGCAAGATCACGGATTTTCGGGGCGGTCCGTTTCAACTTAATAGCCGCGAAACCCTGGCCTCGAATGGTTTGGTGCACGCCGCTTTGCTGATCGAATTTGAGCAGATCTTCAGCGGAAAGGGATTGGAGCCTCTACCAAACGTGGGCCAAGATAAGAAGTGACTACCGTAGATGGAGGGACAAGCATGAGGCGAGCTGGAATCTGGGTAATGGTACCTGCGCTGCTGCTCGCGGGCTTGGCGAGGGCGGCGGATAAACCAGCGCAGCCGTCCATTGATCCCACTTATCGGCAATCGTTTGAAAAGTGGAAAACTGAACTCGTCGCTGATCGGAAGCAAAACTGGTTGTCGCTGGCTGGCTTGTACTGGCTCCAACCCGGCGAAAACAACTTCGGCACTGATCCCTCGAGTGCCATCGTTTTTCCTAAGGGGCCCTCTCACGCTGGCGTTTTGGAAGTGCAGGGGAAAGATGTAGCGCTCAAACTTGCTGCTGGAGTTCAGGCGACGGTCGATGCTAAGCCGGTGACTGCGCTCAAACTGGATCCTGATACCTCCACCCACCCGACTGTGGTCGAGCTTGGCAGCCTGCGCTTTAAAGTCATTGTGCGTGGCGATCGCATCGGTATCCGTCTTAAAGACATTGACAGTGAAGCTGCGAAGGGCTATCAGGGCCCGATATTTTTCCCGCTCGACTTGTCCTATCGAGTGATCGCGACCTGGCTGCCTGCTGATGGAAAGAAAATGGTCGACGTTCCTAACGTGCTGGGCGACGTAACGCCGACGCCGGTTGCTGGAACGGCGGTGTTCAAATTCAATGGCCAGGAATATCGCCTGACTGACCTGGGAGGCGATCCTGCAAAGGGCCTCTTCTTCGTGTTCAACGATATGACCAGTAAGACCGACACGTATCCAGGGGGCCGTTTTCTGGACACCGACCCGGTGGCAAACGGCACGGTCGTGCTCGACTTCAATCGCGCCTACAATCCGCCGTGTTCCGTCACTCCTTACGCCACCTGCCCGTTAGCGCCCAAAGACAATCGTTTGGCGGTAGCCATCCCCGCGGGCGAGAAATATGACCGGGAACACGAGCATCACTAAAACTTGAACGGCGGACACAAAGCTACACGAAGGGATTCACTGGCGAAGATTTCCTTTGTGTGCCTTTGTGTCCTCTCTGGCTCAAGCGCTTGGTTCTGCTACCACCAGAGCTCGCGTTACAATAGATGTTGTGAGCAGCTCACTTCTGCACCGCAAGATTGAAAAGCGCCCCGACAAAGTGCGCCTGAACGGGCGCGTACTCTTCCTCACTGATGATCCTGTACTCATCAAGCGCCAGCTCGCCGGTGAAGACCTGCCTTGGGACACGAGCAGTCCTGCCAACAATCCCAAGCTGCGGGACGACATTTCGACCGACGAGATCACCCCCGCGCACATCTGTTTTTTCTTCGATGAAACGTTGGGGGAGTTCCCCTACACTGGCTTGAAATGTGGCAGCGAAACCCCGATTCAGCGCGGGGACGTGAAAAAGGGCAGCTTCGTTGCGGCCGTAAGCGGGAAACGGCGCGGGAAGGGCTCGAGCAGGGAACAGTCGCCGTATGCCGAGCTATGTGCCGGGATAAAGATCGTTATCGCGGAGAACATCGAGCGTATCTACAAACAGAACTGTCAGAACCTGGGTGTGCTCACTTCCACGAATTTTTCCCTGATCGATCGCATTCGAGCGGGACATGAAATCCCGCTTTCGGAGTTTACTCAAGGGGAAGACGAGATCACGCGGCAGATCGTCGAGCACGGCGGCTTATTCAATTTCAACGTTGCGCGGATGCAAGGCAAAGTTTTCCTGCCGCCCCTTAATACCAACCCCCGTCCCATGACATTGGCGGAAAAAATCTTTGCCCGGCACATGGTTGAACCAAATGTAGGGACGCGTGTCCCCACCCCCACAGGCGAGCGCAGCTCGGCAGCATTCAAGCACGACGGTGTTCCCGCTGTAAAACCCGGCGATGCCGGCTTTGCCCGCACCGACTTACGCTTCAGCCACGAGTACGTCACGCCTATGGCCGCGATTTTCTTCGACCGCCTTGTGGGACGAGATGCTCCGGTAAACGATGCTTCCTCGGTGGTATTCTTCCGCGACCATCTTACGTTCCTGGACGAAGTTCTATCTGAGCAGAAGCGGAAGATGGGCCTCCTCGATCTGGCCACGCAGCTCAAAATGAAACAGGGTGATTTTGCCAGACAGCGCGGCATCCGTTTGCACGGGGAGTTGACCGATCGCAAAGGCTCGGAAGGCATCTGCCATTCTGTAGTTCTTGAGAGCTATGCTCTGCCCGGGCAGTTAATTGTGGGATCCGATTCGCACACTCCGCACTCAGGCGCGATTGGCTGCATTGCGTTCGGTATCGGCACGACAGACGTATTCAATTCCTGGATTACGAAAGATGTCCGCGTGCGGGTGCCGGAATCGGTGAAAATAATTATCCGGGGACGCAAACACCCCAACGTGACAGCGAAGGATTTCATTCTGAAAATTCTGGCTCTTGACTATGTCAAGTCCGGTAAAGCGCTGGCGAAGGTCATTGAATATTCGGGCGAAGCGATTGAGGAGCTCAGTGTGGATGAACGTGCCACCATGACCAACATGGCGGCGGAGATCGGGGGCTTTACCGGCATCGTCGCGCCCGACGGGAAAGCGGTCGAGTTCCTGATGGAACGTCGGAGCATGGATCGCCAGAAAGCTGAAGCCATGATTGATGGACTCTCTAGCGATCCGGACGCACAGTATGCCCACGTGATCGAACTTGACGCCGCGGAGATTACGCCGATGGTTGCCACCCCCGGCGACCCGGGCAACGGCAAATATATTCGCGACTTAAACACGCCGACCCCGATAGAACTTGCATACGGCGGCACCTGTACCGCGGGAAAAAACGAAGATATGGACATGTATGCTCGCGTGCTCAGCGATGCGCTGAAGCACGGAAAACGAGTGGCAAAGTCGGTGCAGTTTTACATCCAGTTCGGATCGCAGGAGACCCGCGAATATTGCGTGCGTAAGGGCTATCTCGATATTTTTCAGAAAGCCGGGGCGAATGTGATTGAACCGAGTTGCGGCGCATGTATCAATGCCGGGCCTGGCGTGACCACAAGCCCGGAACAGGTGGTAATCAGCGCTCAGAATCGCAACTTCCCCGGGCGAAGCGGCCCCGGGCAGATGTACCTGGCGAGTCCTTTGACCGTCGCGGCCAGCGCGGTCGCCGGATATATCGTGGAGTATGAGCCCAGCCAGGAACGTGAACTGGCAGGGGCGCGTTAAAACTTCTTCAGCGGATCGGGAAGCCAGGATCCCAGAGAGTATCTGCCCGCCCCCGTCAACAGCAGCCCGCAAGCCAGCAGCAATTGCGCAAGAGCGTATTCAAAACCGCCGTTACCGACGTTAAAGCCGTGCGGCAAGTGAACCAGAAAGATCGCGCCCAGCATTACGATCATAATGCATACGGCGCCAATCCGAATCAATACACCGGTGAGAATCGCCAGCCCTCCGGCGACCTGGGCGATTCCCACCAGATAGCCGACGAAGGCCGGTTGGTGCAGCGAGGAAGCGGCGAATTTTTCAGGGCCTGGACCTCCGAAAGCTCCGAACAAAATGGCACTCCCGTGATACAGAAACGCCAAACAGCAGGCGATTCGAATGATCAGCAGTGCGGCATCGATGCGATCAGGGGAAGAAGAATGCCAGTTCATATTCGAACCTTCTAAGTCTTAACCGCAAAGGTCGCAAAGAAACCAAGTCAGGACTGCCCGCCTGCCACACTGTACCCTAACCACCATTCTTGCTAGAATTACCAGTTCTGTTAAGCTCGGAGCAACAGGAGATTTAGACCCTATGACCTACGTAATCGCAGAACCCTGCATCGGGACGAAAGACACCGCTTGCGTGGACGCATGTCCGGTGGATTGCATCCATCCTAAGAAAGATGAGCCGGCGCACGGCGAAGAGGAGATGCTTTACATCGATCCGGTGGAGTGCATTGACTGCGGTGCCTGTGTGCCGGTGTGTCCAGTATCGGCCATCTTTGCGCTCGACGATCTGCCGGAAAAGTGGGCGTCCTTTACAGAGCGCAATGCCAAATACTACGGGCGTTAAACCTCCCGGCTCCGAGCTTAGCGAAGCTTTCTCCTAGCCTTGGCAAGATTAAGTCGGCATTCCTGCATTCAGTCATTTGCCTGTCACGACCTTGACGTTGAAAGCTGACAGCTGAGGGGTGACCTGGCGTCTGCTTTCCATCCTCCAGAGGCTCCATTACAATCAAGAATTAACTGCTGAGCTTCCATGGCACTGAAGGAGTCGGAAGCAATCGTACTGCGCACGTATCCCTTGCGCGAAGCCGATTTGCTGGTCACGCTTTTTACGCGACTTGAGGGAAAAGTTCGCGGTGTGGCGCGTTCGGCGAAGAAGTCCAAGCGGCGGTTTGGCGGAGCGCTGGAGCCGCTGACTTACGTGCGCGCATTTTACGAAGATCGCGAGCGGCAGGAATTGGCTCGGCTGGATTCCTGCGAGGTGCTGGAATCCCCGCTGGCTGCGGAGGTGAGCTATCCCAGAGCGGTTGCGCTGAGCCATGTTGCGGAATTGCTGGATGAGTTGTTGCCGGATCGCGAGCCCAACGACGCCGTGTTCCGGCTGGTGATCTCGGTCCTCGCTGGGTTGCGCGGATCTGATCTCTGGATGCCCGTTACCTATTTTGATCTTTGGATGACTCGCCTGATGGGCTACCTCCCGGAACTCTCGGAGTGTAACGTGTGTGGCCGTGCGCTGAATGGAAGCCGGGCGTTCTTCCACGCTCTGGCAGACGGCTTGATGTGCGCCGAAGACAAGCGGCTGGCGTCATCCGAAATGTCAAGCGAATCGCGGAAGCTGGCGGCGCGCATGTTTCTGGCCCCGGTCGAGGGTTTTGCCGGAACGCCCTGGCCCAAAGCTCAGGGAGCTGATTTGCGTAAGTTTCTGATTCAGGCGCTGCAGCGTCACATTGAAAAGAAGTTGGTTACAGCTGTGATGTTGGAGAGAATCAGCAGTTAGTTCCAGTTTCTTGCGAAAGAATTTTGAGCCGTTTTGACCTCACCCAAAGCAAAATCGCTGACATTTCAGGAGCTCATCCTCAGCCTGCAGACGTTCTGGGCGGAGCGCGGATGCGTCCTGCAGCCGGCGTACGACGTTGAGGTGGGCGCCGGAACCATGGCGCCGGAAACTTTTCTGCGCGTTCTTGGTCCAAACCCTTACAAAGTGGCATATGTCCAACCCTCGCGCCGGCCGGCGGACGGGCGCTATGGCGAGAACCCGAACCGTCTCTACAAGCACATGCAGCTGCAGGTTATTCTTAAGCCGCCGCCGGAAAACGTGCAGGAACTTTATCTCGAGTCGCTGGGGGCAATCGGGATTGACCTTCGCCAGCACGACATCAAATTCGAAGAAGACAATTGGGAGTCTCCCACGCTGGGTGCCTGGGGCATCGGCTGGCAGGTGATGCTCGATGGCCTGGAGGTCACGCAGTTTACGTATTTCCAGCAGTGCGGAGGAGTAGACCTGGATCCGATCTCGGCGGAATTGACGTACGGTCTGGAGCGTTTCGCCGCCTTCCTGCAGGATGTGGATTCAATCTACGACATTGCATGGGCACGGGATCCAGGCACTGGCAAGATGACGACATATGGCGACGTCAGGCTGGCCGAGGAGGTCCAATTCTCGGTCTACAGCTTCGAAATCGCAGACGTCGAAAAGACCTGGAAACATTTCGAGCTGTGCGAATCAGAATGCAGAGGTTTGCTGGAACAATATGCCGCTCTGAGCAAAGATAAAAGCGCTGATGATGGTAATCCCTCGAACAAGAAACGCTTCCCGCTCCTCGGCGCCTACGACCTTTGCCTTAAGTGTTCGCATCTGTTCAATATTCTTGACGCACGCGGCGCTATCTCAGTGACCGAGCGTGTAGGAGTGATCGGGCGCGTGCGGTCGCTCGCGGTGGGGATTGCCAAGGCTTACGTAGATCAGCAGCACAAGCCGTTGTCAGAAGACAAAGAGAGAATAGGAGAACAGAGGCCCAACCTGAAGAAGAAATTGGAAGTCGCACCCACAGCATTATGAGTTGTCATCCTGCAAGGAGTCTGAGCTTCGAAGTTCCCATGCAGTCGACGGGCCCCGGGTATGGGCAGATCTGAAGGGAAAGGGATCGCTCGACTTCGCTCGGGAGGACAATGAAAATATGGGGAAACGATGAAACATCGAGAGTATTGAATGCCAGATTTCCTGCTAGAGATCGGATGCGAAGAGATTCCGGCGCGCATGATTAATGCCGGGTCCGAGGAATTGCGCGATCGTGTCGGCAAATTGCTGGAGCGAGAACATCTGTCCGCGACTGGCGCGATTTCCTCTCTCGATACTCCGCGTCGCCTATCGGTTCTCGCTCAGGGAATTCCGGCGACCCAGCCTGATATCAGCGAGCAGATTACCGGCCCGTCCGTAAGCATCGCTTTCAAAGATGGACAAGCCACTCCTGCTGCGCACGCCTTTGCCAGAAAAGCCGGGGTGGATATTGCGCGGCTGGAGCGGGTCGCCACTGCGAAAGGCGAATATCTTTCCGCCAAAGTCATCAAAAAGGGCCGCGCGTCAGGCGAAATCCTTAGCGAACTGCTTGCTAAAGAAATAGCCTCGATCTACTGGCCCAAGAATATGTACTGGCAACGACCCAGCGAAAAATTCGTGCGCCCGGTTCGCTGGCTAGTGGCTATGCTCGATGACGAGGTCGTCCCACTCGAGTTCGATGGGGTCCGCGCCGGCAATCAGTCGCGCGGACATCGAATTCTGGCCGATGGTCAGGTGCAAATTCCTCGAGCTGGCTCGGGCTACATCGAAACTTTGCGACAGGTCAAGGTTCTTGGCCGTGAGGACCGCGAACAGCAAATCCGGCAGCAACTGGACAAGGCCACTCGAACTATTTCTGCGGCGCGCTGGCGCGAAGATAAGAATCTTCTCGATACAGTAGTCAATCTCACCGAGTTTCCCTACGTCATTTTGGGCAATTTCGATCCCGAATTTCTGGAGTTGCCCCAGGAAGTCCTGGTCACAGTGATGCGTGACCATCAGAAATACTTTGCCATCGAAGATGTAAACAGCAAGCTTCTGCCTCATTTTCTGGCGGTGTTGAACACCGACGGCGATCCCAACGGCATCATCCGGCATGGGCATGAGCGGGTGCTGCGCGCCCGCTTCAACGACGCCCGCTTTTTCTGGAGGACCGATCAGAAGCATACCCTACGCGTACGAACCCAGTGGCTCAAGCAAGTTACCTTCCAGAAGGATTTAGGCAGTTACTATGACAAGACCATCCGGGTGCAGCGGCTCAGCAGTTGGTTGGCGGAAATCATCCGGCAAAGCGGCATGCCGCTTCGTCCCGGAATCATTCACAAGGCCGCTTGCTTAGCCAAGGCCGACCTGACCACTGAGCTGGTGAAAGAGTTTACCGAGCTGCAGGGAATTGTGGGCGGGCTGTACGTCCGCGTGCAGGAACTTGATCCAGACCTTAAGGACGATGCGCGCGAAGCTATTGCAATTGCGATTTATGACCAGTACAAGCCCGAATCTATGGAAGACTCGGTGCCGCGGACACTGGAGGCCGCAGTTCTCGCAATCGCTGATAAAGCTGACACCATTGCCGGAATGTTTGCTTTGGGACTGCAGCCTACGGGATCGAAAGACCCGTTTGCTTTGCGGCGGCAGGCGAATGGGATTGTGAGGACGATTGCACAGAAGACCCTGCCCCTCAGCCTGCAACAGCTTTTTGCGTACGCGCGCGAAACTTACCGGGGATCACCGGCAGAAGGAAAATTCTCCAGATCGATTGACTATAGCGTTGCTGTACGCGAGTTCTTCCGCGAGCGTCTGGAATTTTATCTGAAAGAAGTGGATAAGGATAAGTTCAGATATGACGTTGTGAATGCAGTTTTGGCTGTGGGTTCGGACGACGTAGTGGATGCCATCGCTAGAGCAAGGGCTTTGTCCAGCGTTCTCCATCTGCCTGAATTTCTTGCGATCGCTGCGGCAAGTAAGCGGATGCGCAATATTCTGAGACAAGCGGCAGAGAAGGGAATCAAACCTGCGCCGGCGTTCGATTATCTGCTTGAATCTTCGCATGAAGAGAAAAATCTTGCAGCCTACGTTCAAAACAATGCTGCAAAGATCGAAGCACATCGGAAATCTAAAGAATACGGCGACGCATTGCTTTTGCTCTCCACTGTCAGAGAACGAGTCGATGGTTTCTTCGACAAAGTGATGGTGATGGTCGAAGATGAAAGACTTCGGGCAAACCGCCTTGCCCTCTTGGATACTCTGCTGAAGGAATTTTCCACCATAGCCGACTTCTCCGAAATCGTAACTGAATCCCAAGAATCTTCGAAACAATAAGGACTGATTTATGGCAACGCAAACTCTCCCCGAAACCAAAATCGTAACGACCGCAAAGAAAGAAGGCCCACAATACGTCTACTTTTTCGGCGGAGGAAAGGCCGATGGCAACGGCGAGATGAAAGATGAACTGGGCGGTAAGGGAGCGGGGTTGGCGGAGA
>CATPBY010000347.1 GCA_955652845.1 uncultured Terriglobales bacterium
CTGCCCGCTCCTCCACCCACGTTCATGCCGATGCTGCCTTGCTTCCGTTGTCTCTCCAGGCCACGGGCAGGGTAATGGTGAACTTGCTGCCCTGTCCTGGGGCGCTGTCGACAAAGACTTCGCCGCCGTGCGCCTGCGCAATGTGACGTACCAGGGAAAGACCCAGCCCGCTGCCCTTCGTGTTGTGCACCAGCGGGTCTCCTACGCGGTAAAACTTCTCAAAAATCTTCTGCTGTTCCTGGCGCGGTATGCCGATCCCGTGATCAATTACTTCCAGCTTTACCGACCCATTCTCGCGATACAGGTTGACGCCAATGTATTTTCTGTCCTGCGAGTACTTGAGCGCATTGTTGACCAGATTCACCAGCGACCGTGCCATAGCTTCACGATCCACGCGCAGGGCAGGCACTTCGTCGATCTTCTCTTCAAACGCGAAACCGTGCTGCTCGATCTGGTAGCGATAAGAATCCAGGGTGTTGTGCACCAGTTCGCGCATGTCAGTTTCGCGGAAGTCGTATTCCTTGCGGCCGGCTTCGATCCGTGAAAAATCGAGAATGTTATTGATGAGCGCGGTAAGCCGTTCGCTTTCCTTGCGAATAATGCAGTAATACTCCTGATATTTCTCCGGGCTGGTAAGCCGTCCCATTTCGAGGGTCTCGGCGTACAGCCGGATCAGTGAAAGCGGGGTCCTGAGCTCGTGTGAAACGTTGGAAACAAAATCCGACTTCACCCGCGCCAGCGCCATCTCTTTGCTTACATTGCGGTAGGTAAGGACCAGTCCACCCGCCAGGAGCATTGACAAGCCGCCCAGAATCAGGAAACTGGTTCGCACGAAGTGCCGGCCGATGGCCTCCAAGGTGGTGCCGCGCAGCTTAATGGCCAAAGCCAGGCCGGGGAATGCTCCCTCAAGATTGCGCTCCACCTCGGGAATGCCGCCATCCCATCCGGCTGAGGCGGCCATGGGAGCCGAATCACTCTTGGAATGCAGCATCATCACCGCGTGATTGGCATCGCTTTGTCCCTCGCTGAGGTTGCGGTTCATAACGTTGTCGAGCATCTCGGGAAAGAAATGATCTCGCAAATATTCCGCGTCGAACACCATGCCGGCGATAAATTTTTTCCCGGTTTCCTCATCTGTCTTGAGGAAATAGGCGGCTGACTGGTAGAGGTGCTTGTCACCGCGGGGAGCCCAATTCCCTTCACAGATGTAAGGCGTACCTTTTTTCTCCAGGGCGGCAAGCTTTTTGGAAAAGTCATGGAACTCCACATTCAGCCACATCTGGGCCATCTTCGAATACTCATCGGCTTCGGCGCGAAACTCGGGGTCCTGCAGCCGATGGGGTTGGGAACGAAACACCAGTCCGCCGTCGGGGTCGTACAGGAACACATGGGCGGCATAGGGATGCGCGGTGAGCAGCTTGTCAAGATTTACGCTGCAAGCCCGCCCGGGGGTTGGGAAGGCGCTGCGCACATCGTCCGTCAACTCGTATGCTTTATGGTTGATCTGCTTCTCGGAAATTGCCAGGACCTGGCTGAAATCGCGCTGGATCGCCGCCTCAACCGCCCGATCGCGTTGAATGTGATTCAGATGCCACGCGCTCAGAATCACCAATGCGGCGGCGGGCAGAACCACGGCCAGCTCCAGCGTCAGGATCAGTCGGGTTCGCTCGTTCCAGCGCCGCTTAAAATTCATAATGACAGTACAGAACATAGTTTAGCTGGACACAGCATGTGTCAATGGCGGGTAAAACGATGTAAAAGATTGTGAACTGGTTGATGCTGGAGGTGCGGAGGGAACAGGGGAGTGGCGGCAGACGCGAGGTTTCAGGGCAGCCGGAAATCCACGGTCACGTAGGTCTGAGCTTCGACCGCCTGGCCGTTCAATAAGTAAGGCTGGTAGCGCCACTGTTTTACGGCTTTGTAAGCGGCCTGGCCAAGTAGAAAAGATCCATGGATCAACTTCAGGTCGCGAATGGTGCCGTCGCGCGCGATCCATGCCTGGAGGACTACCGGCCCTTGCATTCCTGCCTTCAACGCCTGCTCGGGATAACTGGGCGAAACTTTCTGCAGTACTAATTTCTGGGCAAGCTCTTCCGGCAGGGCGACTGGCTCCAGCGAGGCCAGAAGAGAAGAGGTCACCCTTGCGGAAACGTCGCGCAGTCTCGTCCCCTGGACGGGTGTCTGCAGACTTGAAGGAATCAAATTGGTGGTTTTCGCTACTGCCACCGCCTCCGCCTCCGGCTCGGCAGATGGCAACTGTGGAGGGTCTGGCTTCGGTGCGGGCTGAACCGGTTCGTAGGCGCCGGGAGCCGGTGTAATACGAATATGCAGAGACCCCGGCCGCAGGTGAGGGGAAGTTGAATTGTCGTTCTGCGCCAGTTGGGAAGGCGGAGGCGTTTCGTTTTCGCTTCTATCCAGCCAGGCGTGAGTCTTCTCCAGAGCGCGTCCGTAGATGTTGGCCACGGCCGTCGTTACCGACTGGCTTCGCAAAGGTTCGCTGAATACATAGCCGGCAGAGAGCAGGGCCACGCTCAGGGATGCGGCGAGCAAAGGCTTGCTGGACCGGTTTCGCGGGGTGGGCTGCTCTGTGCGGCTGTCGGGCTGACTGGAAAACAGGGTTTGAATTCCGTAACGAAGAGAAAGACTATCGTCGAAGATCGCGCTGGCTGGAACCAGGGCGACACTTTGCGTGTCGTTTCGCCGGACCGGGGAGGGCTGTCGAGGGTGTACTGGCAGGCTGCGTTTCTGCTGCACTGGCCAGGATTTAGCCGCTACCCGCTGGACTGTAGTTTCTTCGGGTGTGGGGAAGCCGAGCTTGGGCAGCCAGGTCTGCATATGGCGGAGAAATTCATCACACGTGAGCAGCGCATACTTTGCTTTTTCCGGAATGATCGGTTTGCACAGGACGAAATGGGCGCCGGCCTCGCGGGCCGCGGCGGCAGAATCCGCGTCGGCAATAGCGATGGTGAAGGCGCCGCTGTTGGCCTTCAGTTCCCGGGCCGTCTTCAGCAGAAAAGCGGCCTCAAGCCCCTCCTGCCAATCGCAAACGATGATGTCGAAGCTGCGGCTGGTGATCTTTTCGACCGCGGCGAAGATCTCCGGACAACGCTCGACTTCCAGTTCAAGCTGGTGGAGAGTTTGGATCAGACCGCGCGACGTCTCCTCGTCTGAGGAGAACAAGAGAGACAGTGGCGACATAGTAATGAGGCTAGTCCGGGGTTGACGTGGCGGCAAGTTACCAAGTGCCGCGATGGGCGCGGCATTTGGCCACGTAACCAGGGAGACGATTACCTGTCCTTCGGGACGGGTTCGCGCAGCAATTGAGGTCGGAGCCTAAAGAAAACGGCGGATTCCATCACAGCCGTGGAATTTTTGTCCATCTTCCACCGCATCAATCCATCAATCCTAGGAAAAATCCTTATCCCTTCAGCCCTAATTTGTGCAGAAGCTCCGCAAATCTTGGGTCGTCCCGCAGGGGATCGGCCAGGGGTTCCGTCGGCAAGTACACCAGATACTCACATCGTTCATCGAAGGCCTTATCCAGCCACCGAAAGGCTTCGTCCTTTTCGTTGAGTCCGATGTAGATGAGCGCGATGTAAACGCTAGGTACGTATTTCGCTGCGCTCATTTGTTGCAGCCGCGCATTGATGGCCCGGGCTTCAGCCTTGTGCCCGGAAACGGCATGGTCGTGAGCGATGAGGGCGAGAAGAACTGGGTCGTCGGGAACAAAGGCCAGGATCTTTTGAAAGGCCTGCAAGGCCTGCGGATATATCTTCTTCTGCTCGTAAGCCCGCCCCAGATTGATCAGAGCAATCGCGTAACTCGGATCCAGCACCAGCGACTTCTGGTTCTGAGCGATGGTCAGGTCAAATTTTCTGGCCTGGTAGTAGGCCTCGCCCAAGGCCGAGTTAAGGAGCGGAGAAGCTGGCTCCAACTCCTGGGCCTGCTTTCGTTCCGCAATGGCTTCGTCGAGCCGTCCCATCACGGTCAAGTAGTAGCCGTAGTACTGGTGGGCGGTGGCGTAGGTTGGCCGCAGTTGCAGAGCGCGCCGGAACTCTTTTTCGGCCTGCGGGAAACTGCGATCGAACACCAGCTCGGAGTATCCCAGCGAGACGTGCGCCTCGGCCAAGGTTTCGTCGATTTCGAGCGCTTTCCGTGCCGCCGCTTCAGCCTTAGGGAACGCCTCGCGCGGAGGCAAAGCGGTATAAGGCGCCGATCCCAGCAGAGAATAGCAATCCGCCAGACCGGCGTAGGACGGAGCATAGCTGGGATCGGCTTGAATGGCCTGCTGAAAATATGTGATCGCGTTGGTGAGACTTTCCGTAGTTCGGCGGTTCCAGAGATAACGTCCCGTAAGGTAAGCCTCGTATGCCGCCTGACTTACCTGGTGCGCAGGACCCAGGTGCAGCGGGAGCTCATTGAGGACCTTTTTTACGATGTCACCGGCGACCTGAATCTGGGCGGGAATGATTTCCTTCGGATCCTGCAGATCGGACTCATAGCGGCGGCCTCCGACGCTGGTGCGGTCTTTCA
>CATPBY010000348.1 GCA_955652845.1 uncultured Terriglobales bacterium
CATTCTTTCCCGAGCCGATCAACATCACCAGACATGCGTCAAGGCGCTTCGGCATCTGCCGGGGCCATTGTTCTCCTGCTGGCCTGTAATCACCGAGGCGGCCTGGCTTCTACGGAGCTATCCGCGGGCGATCCAACAACTGTTAGGCAGTATTGATGGAGGATTTCTGGAGCTGCTTTCATTGAGTGGCCTGGAAAGCAGGGCGATAGCCGAGGTTATGAAGAAGTATGCGAATGTGCGTCCTCAACTGGCGGACGCGGCACTGGTTTATCTGGCGGTGCGGGACGGCATCGATACCATCTTCACGCTAGACCGGCGTGATTTTTCTGTTTACCGCTCTGGGCACAGGCGCCCCTTCGTCATTTTGCCGGAATTGCAATAACGGCCCGGCGGGATTACGTCGACACACAGAGCTGTCGAGATTTGGTCTGGACGGGTCGTAGACCGTCCCTACGCGATCTGTGCCTGCCTCCCTCACTGAAACTCTACGGCGATGAACTTTGCCGGCTGCGTGCCTACGTTGGTCACCGTGTGAGTAAGGTCCCCTTCGATCCATGCGACATCGCCGGCTTTGATCATGCGAAGAGTGGCGGGTTTGCCCTCGACATTGCTTCGTACATTGACGTCGGTAACGGCGACGACCAGGTGCGGGCCGGCGTGATGATGCCTGGGAATCACGCCTCCGGCCTGCAGGTCGAATTCTGAAACTCGCACCCCGTCCTGCACGAACATGATGTCTCTGGTGCCGCCCTCCAGCACTTGAAGTCCCCTTTCTTCATCTCCATTCACTCCCCACTTGGGCGGAGGCGACTGGTGGGCTCTGTCATCCTGCAGGAATTCGACGGTTACATTGCGAAAGGGGGTGTCTGCGAGGTTTTTGGCGATGTGAGCGAAGTTCCCTGGCGTAAAGCGAGTTTCGCCATCCCGCAACTTGAGCATCACCGGGGCCTTACCTTCGACGTCGTTCTCGACTTCCGACGCGCCCAGGCTTACAAAGATGTAGTCGTGGCGATGGCGGTGCATCAGAGTCGCCTGGTGCGGCGCAACTTCAACTTTGAAGACGCGGACGTAAGCATTCTCAAGAGCCGCGTGATGGTGGGGCTCGGCGGTAAGTTCAACTTCGGAGGCGGTCTGGGCGGTGAGAAAAATGGTCATCAATAAAAAAATACTAAATAATTGCAGGATCTTCATGGAGCGAGATTCTAACATTTGCCAGCCCTTCGTATGGCCGGGAATGTGGACTGCAGTTAAAATCTGGAGTGCTGTACGCTGACAAGCAGTGACCGTGGCGCCTATGAGATACGCATTGGTTGTGCTGGCAGTGATCGGGATCGTGGCATCATCGCTGGCCTTGCGGGAGCATTACCGCACGGAAGGCTTCGCGCCTTGCGACATCAACGCCAAATGGGATTGCGGCATTGTGAACCAGAGCCCGTACGCGATGTTGGGGGGCGTGCCGGTGGCGGTAGTCGGAATCGCGGGATATCTGCTGATGGGTGTGCTCGCATTGAAACGCGCTTACCAGCTATTGCTGGGCGCGGCCCTGATTGGATTGGGATTCTCTCTATATCTTGCTCACGTTGAGCGCGACATCCTGGGGGTGTGGTGCGTCTACTGCGTAATTTCCCTGGGGACGATTACGCTGATAAGCGTATTGACACTGGCCACCGTGCTAGGACAATCGGCGCGGCGCACTCCGGAATTGAGCTAGCGGATGGCTGATCTGGGTAGAGTTCTGGTTTTTGTTGCAATCATTCTCACCGTGGGTGGGCTGGTTCTGATTCTGCTGGGACGCACCAGCCTTCCCCTGGGGCGGCTTCCGGGCGACATAATTTATCGGGGAAAGAACACGACAATTTATTTTCCGCTGGCAACGTCGATTCTGTTGAGCGTGGTGTTGTCGGTTCTGCTGTATGTGATCAGCCGATTCCGGCGGTAGATTGCGAGCGGAAACGCTGCGATGCGGATCGCTTCTTCTACAGCTCTTCTCATTCCCAGTTTCGATCAGCCGATTGCCACATGCTAAGTGCTAGTGCTAAATGGCGGCTGCGGTAAACTTCTTTCCATGGCTTCTGTCGACCAGCTGGGATTCAGTTTCAGACCTGCGGACCGACGGGTTTGGAAGGTGCGCGAGCTGGTGGCGGCGGTTCGCACCCACATTGAGCGGGAATACGGCGATACCTGGGTGGAAGGGGAGATTTCAAACTTCCGGGCACATGATTCCGGTCATCTTTACTTCACTCTGAAAGATGAGAATTCGCAGCTCAACGCGGTGATGTTTCGCTCGCAGGCCCGGTTACTTCGCTTTCGTCCGGAGAACGGGATGCAGGTGGTGGTGCGGGGGAGAATCACCATCTATGAAGACCGCGGCCAATTGCAGATTTCGGCGGAATATCTCGAGCCCAAGGGCGCCGGCGCTTTACAGATTGCATTCGAACAGCTGAAAGCCCGCCTGGAAGGCGAAGGACTGTTTGACTCCGCGCGCAAGAAACCGATTCCGACCCTGCCGCGCTGCATCGGGATTGTCACCTCGCCTCAGGCGGCGGCGTTGCAGGATATTCTCAACGTTCTCGGGCGCCGCCATCACAGCGCCAGTATCTTAGTCTTCCCCGCACAGGTGCAGGGAGAGGCTGCGGCGCTCGAAGTGATTTCCGGAATTCGCTACTTCAACCGGGCCCGAACCGTGGATGTCATCATTGTGGCGCGAGGTGGGGGATCGGCGGAAGATCTGGCTGCGTTCAATCACGAGGGCCTGGCCCGCGCAGTTGTCGCCTCGCGCATTCCGATTATCTCGGCAGTGGGACACGAGACAGACTTCACCATCATTGATTTCGTAGCCGATCTGCGCGCGCCCACACCTTCGGCGGCGGCGGAATTGGTGATGCGTTCCAGCCAGGAGGTGGAAGAACAGCTGGATGGCCTGCATCGCCGCCTGGGGAAGGCGCTTCGCTATCATCTGCTCATCGCGCGCCAGAACCTGATGGAACTCGCGCAACATGGGGCTTTCGCCCGCATGAGCGAGGCGTTGAATCGCCGGCAGCAAAAGCTCGATGATTTGAAGTATCGCCTGGAGCGCGCCGAACGCCAGATGCTGGAGCAGCATCGGCGGCGCTGGGAAATGGGCGCTGCGGCGGTGCGGCATTATGACGTGCGCAGGATCTTAGGCGGGATTCGCCAGGGGCTTGAGAGCCGGCAATCCTCAATCGCCAATGCCATGAGAAATCTGCTGCTCCATCGGAAGTCCCGGGCCGATCAACTCCTGGGACAGCTTGAAGCGCTCTCTCCAGTCGCCATTTTGGAACGCGGCTATGCGCTGGTCTTCGACTCCTCTGGAAGACTGGTGAAAGATGCCACCCAGGTTGACACGGGAGACGAAATCTCGGCTCGTCTGGCGCAAGGCGGCATTACCGCAACCGTCAAGACACGGAGTATCTAGCAGCAAACCTGTCAGGAACCGGGCTGCGACCTGTGGATTACAATGAGGCAGTCCGCCGGTCTTTAAGTTCCTCACGGAAGGGGTTCTGGTTGACGTCGTTTTCAGCGCGATGGCCACATGTGTCGGCGATTTCGATCATCGACATTCTGCTGGTCGCGGTCATCATTTACGAGTTCCTGGCCCTGATCAAGGGCACGCGGGCAGCCCTGATGCTGATCGGGGTGGCAGGGCTCGCTCTCGCCTTTTACTTTTCCCGGCTGGGCGAATTGACTGCACTGAACTGGCTGATCAGCACGCTGCTCCCCTACACGGTTTTCGCGCTCATTGTAGTCTTTGCGGGCGAGATACGGCAGGCGCTGGTGCGGTTGGGACGAAGGCTCAGCTTCAGCCGCGGGGCGGCTTCGGAAGTGGATGCGTATGACGATATCGTGCTGGCATCCAATCTTTTTTCTCAGAACCAGACTGGGGCGCTGATCGTTATTGAGCGGGAAATCGGGCTGCGCACCTACATTGAAAGCGGCGTTCCCATGGACGCACACATTTCCTATGACCTGCTGGCGACTATCTTTCGACCGAGCGCTCCCTTGCATGATGGCGCAGTCATTGTGCAGAAAGATCGCATCGCGGCAGCGGCCTGCTTCCTGCCTTTGTCGATGAATCCGGTCCTGTCGACCCAACTTGGCACCAGGCATCGCGCCGGCATTGGTGTGACTGAAGAGACTGACGCCATCGCAGTAATTGTTTCTGAAGAAACCGGCGCCATCAGCCTGGCGATCGGGGGGAAGATCGAGCGCGATCTTACCGTTGAACAGTTGCGCGAGCGGCTGGGAGAGTTGCTGCGCCGCTATGTGCCTGCCTCTACGCTGCCTACCTCCATCACTAATGGAAATGACGTTCAGGAAATTTCCGACGGAGAGAGTCAGAGACCGATTTTGCCGCGCCCGGCGGATGCGCCGCTCCGCCACCGCGCAGACCACCAGCTATGAGGGACTTTTTCCAAAATCATGTGTTGCATAACCTCGGCCTGAAGCTGACCTCGCTGGTGCTGGCGGTGGGTTTGTGGCTGGCGGTCGCGCGCGATCCGGTTTCCGAAGTGGCAGTCGATGTAGCGATTGAATTTCATAATATTCCCGAGAATCTGGAAATCAGCTCGGAGAACATTCCCCGCGCGCAGATTCGCTTGCGAGGGCCCGGGCGCATCGCGCACAGGCTTCAACCCTCAGACGTCAACGCCGCAATTGAGCTGAGCGACGTGAAGCCGGGCGAACGGACATTCGATCTGACCGCGCAACAGATTCAGCATCCCAAGGACCTCGAAGTGGTGCAGGTGGTGCCCAGCCAGTTTCATCTCACATTCGACGCGCGATCGACGCGACAGGTGGAGATCCATCCCCGGGTAGTGGGTAGTTTCGCGGCTGGGTACAGCATCGGACGTATCATCGTCGATCCTCCAACCATTGCTATAAGCGGTCCGAAGCAGCGCGTGGAGGCGGTCGAGGCCGCCGTCACCGACCCACTGGATGTGAGCGGGACCATGGACCGCGCCACTTTCATTAGGCATGCCTACGTTTCTGATCCTTTAATTCAGGTCGGAAACCCCAATCCAGTGCGGGTGACAGTTATTATGGAAAAGGCGCCGACCCTGAACAGCGGGCACTAGAGTTCCCCCCTTTTAAATGACCTCACCAACCCGACAACTTTTTGGAACCGATGGGATTCGTGGCGTAGCCGGCGAATTTCCTTTGACCATGGAAAGCACTTACCTGATCGGCCGCGCCCTTGGCCATGACCTGGTTCGCACTAATTCGAGGGCGCGCGTGGTGATCGGGCAGGACACGCGGGAGTCGAGTTCATGGATTGCGGATCGGATTGCGCTGGGCCTGGCTTCGACCGGAGTCGAGGTGCACAGTGCCGGGGTCATCACGACGCCTGGCGTGGCGTATCTTTCGCGCTCACGCCGCTACGCCGCCGGGGTGGTGATTTCGGCGTCACATAATCCATGGACCGACAATGGCATAAAAGTTTTTTCGGGCGACGGTTACAAACTGCCTGACAGCCACGAACTCGCCATCGAGCAGGAAATTTTTTCGTTGCTGAAAAATCCGCAGTCCCATTCCGAGCCATCAAGCGCGGTTGCGCCCAGTTTGCCCGGCGAAGCCGAACTCCGTCGAGATTATATTGACTGGTTGTGCAGGAATATCAGCGCCGACGCGACCAACCTGCGGGTTCTGGTTGATTGTGCCAATGGCGCCGCCACCGCCGAGGCGCCAGAGTTATTCCGGGTATGCCGAATGCGGGCGACATTTCTCAGCGCCTCTCCCGATGGCAAAAACATTAACGAAAATTGCGGCGCCCTGCATCCGGAACGGGTGGCAGCGGCGGTGGCGGAGAATGAGGGTCAGTTCGATCTGGGGGTCACGTTTGACGGCGACGCGGACCGCGCGCTTTTCAGTGACGCCAGTGGCCGCGTAGTGAATGGCGATGCCGTCCTTCTGCTGGCTGCCCGTCATCTGCACTCGCAAGGGAAACTGACCGGTGCAACCGTAGTTGCCACCACCATGTCAAACATGGGTCTGGAAATTGCACTGCGCGCTTCCGGCATTCG
>CATPBY010000349.1 GCA_955652845.1 uncultured Terriglobales bacterium
CTTGTTGTCAAAATGGATCCACGGGTGAAGACGTCAATCGATGGTTTGCGCCAGCAGTTCGAGCTGGAGTCTAAAATCGTCGAGGCCATAGACCTCGACGTTAAGGCGCTGCAAGAGGTCCGTAAACTGCGACAGCAGTTGAAATCATCAAAAGACCAAGACCGGGAATCCGCCACAGCCCGCGCTGCGCTTGAACAAACGCTGGCGGAGTTGGAAGGCAAAGAAGAAGGCTTGACTTTTCTGAATACTCCAGAGGGAAGAAGCCTGACCCGGCTGAATGTTGCGCTGAACACGCTGCTAAGTGCGGTGGATGGGGCGGACGCAACTCCCACTCCCGCCCAGCCGGCAATGTTCGATGACATCAATCGGGTTCTGAAACAGCAACTGGGGCGCTGGGAGCAGATCAAGATCAAAGGCGTGGCGGCGGCAAAAGCAATGGACGAGAAGGCGGAGTGACTACGTAGAGGAATTTCTGTCCGCCAGATATCTCACCAGCGCATCCTGCCAGGTGGGCATCTCGATTCCATACTTCCCGAGGCTGGCCGAAGACAACACGGAATACTTCGGCCGCTCTGCCGGGCGGATGAACTTATCGCTGGTGGTGGGCCGAACCAAATTGTCCAGGCCAGCCCGGGAGACGATCTGGCGGGCAAACTCAAACCAGGAACAGGCGTCTCGATTGGTTACATGCACAATGCCAGCAGCTCCGCAATGGCAGAGCTGAAAAATAGTACCAGCCAAATCATCCGTGTAGGTTGGGGATCCTCGCTGGTCCTCAACCACATCGAGTACTTTTTTGGTTGTGGCCAATTTCAGAATTGTGTCGGGAAAACACTTGCCGCCCACGCCAAACAGCCATGATGTCCGCACGATGCAGCATTCGGGCAGAATCCGGGTGAGCGACTCTTCGGCGCTCGCCTTCGACTGGCCATAAACGCTGCGAGGCCGGCGAGGGTCGTCCACTTCATAGGGAGTGGTCTTGGCGCCATCGAAAACGTAATCACTACTTAGAAACAGGAGACGCGAACCGTGCTTTTTCGCCGCCTGCGCTACATGTTCCGCGCCTTGGGTGTTCACAGCAAAGGCAAGGTCGCGGTTGGTTTCGCAACCGTCTACGTCGGTGTAGGCCGCAGCGAGTATTACCCAGTTGGGCCGGAGGCGCTCGATCAGGTCACAGACCAGTTGCGGATTGCGAATGTCTGCGTCCCGAGAGCTGAACCCGCTCAGTTCATGACCGGTTCCCGCGCGCATCAGCGCTTTACCCAGCAGGCCGCTCGCCCCGAAAATCGTGATTCGCATTCCGCAGAGTTCCTGAAAGTTTATTCGTAGGCTTCGGCTTGGCGAAAGCGGACGCCGAGACGATCCTTGGCGGATAGGATCGGCTGGTTGTCATGAAGCTGCCAATCGATCTTCAACTCAGGATCATTCCACACAATCGTGCGTTCGAGTTCGGGAGCGTAAAACTCTGTGGTTTTGTAGAGGACGTGTGCGCTGTCAGAGAGCACGCGAAAGCCATGCGCAAAGCCCGCCGGAATCCAGAGCATGCGCTGATTCTCTCCAGAGAGATGCACTGCCTCCCAGCGCCCGAAACTGGATGAACGGCGCCGGAGGTCCAGGGCCACGTCCAGGATGTCTCCCGCAACGGCGCGAATCAATTTCCCCTGCGGACGCTGTACCTGGTAGTGCAATCCTCGCAATACATTGCGCTGCGAAAAGGAATGATTGTCCTGTACGAAGGACTCCTGAATGCCAACCTCCGCCATGGTTTTCTGGTTGTAGCTTTCGAGAAGGAATCCGCGCTCGTCGCCAAAAACGCGAGGCTCCAGAATCAACAGTCCCGCCAGTGAAGCTTTCGTTGCCTTCATCAATCTGCCGCCTGGTTATCTCGCTGCAAATTCAGAATACCTTTTCGCGGAGGAGTTGCAGCAGGTATGCCCCATAGGCGTTCTTCATCGAGTTTCCAAACTCTTCAACCTGGGCAGCGCTGATGTATCCATAGCGGTATGCGATTTCTTCGGGACACGCGACCATCAGGCCCTGCCGTCGTTCGATGGTCTGGATGAATGTGGCGGCTTCCATCATAGCTTCGTGCGTACCAGTGTCGAGCCACGCCAACCCGCGTCCCATTACCACCACGTCCAGCTGCCCGCGTTGCAGGTAGACCTTATTTACATCTGTGATCTCTAATTCCCCGCGCGCTGAAGGCTTCAGTCTTCGAGCGGCCTCGACCACATTGTTATCGTAGAAATATAGGCCGGTGACCGCATAGCGGGACTTGGGGTGCTTGGGTTTCTCCTCCAGGCTTATGGCTTTTCCAGAGGAATCGAACTCGACCACCCCATAACGTTCCGGATCGTGCACCGGATAAGCAAAAATTTGTGCTCCCCTGGTTTTTCCTGCAGCGCGCTGCAGATCGAGCGCAAATTCGTGACCATAAAAAATATTGTCGCCCAAAACTAAAGCGCAACAATTCGATTCGATAAAATCCTTTGCAATCAGGAAAGCCTGCGCAATTCCTTGGGGTTTCTTCTGCACTGCATATTGGAAACTCAGTCCGAGACGCGAACCATCTCCCAGTAACTGCTCGAAACGCGGAGCATCTTCCGGTGTGGAGATCACCAGAATGTCGCGGATGCCGGCCAGCATCAGTGTGGAGAGAGGGTAATACACCATGGGCTTGTCGTAGATCGGCAGCAGGCTCTTGCCTACCGCGTGGCTGGCCGGATACAGCCGGCTCCCGGACCCGCCGGCGAGGATGATGCCCTTATATGGTGTGAGTGGGGCGACTGTCTTACTCGTCATTCCGCCTCTCTGGAGAGTTTCCCGGCATCAAGCAGGTTCCTGCGAGTAATGCATGGCGACCCATTGACGATAAGTCCCGTTGGTGACTTCTGTCAGCCAGTCGTCATTCTGAAGGTACCAGGCGATAGTCTTGCGAATGCCACTCTCGAAAGTTTCGCGCGGCTTCCAATTCAATTCCTGCTCGATCTTGCCCGCATCCATCGCGTAGCGGCGGTCATGACCAGGACGGTCTTTAATGAAAGTGATCAACTTGCGGTGGGGCAGCACGGGGTCCCCAGGGCACATTTCGTCGAGAATCGCACAGATGGTTTCCACGATCTCGATGTTCCGTTTTTCATTCCAGCCGCCGATGTTGTAGGTCTCTCCAATTCGGCCCCTGGCCAAAACCGTACGCAAGGCCTCGCAGTGGTCCTCTACATACAACCAGTCGCGCACATTCAGCCCGTCCCCGTACACCGGCAGCGGCTTGCCCAGGCGAGCATTCGAGATGCTCAGCGGAATCAGCTTCTCGGGAAATTGATACGGGCCGTAATTGTTTGAGCAATTAGTGGTGAGCGTGGGGAGGCCGTAAGTGTGATGGTAGGCACGTACCAGGTGATCGGAAGCGGCCTTGGATGCGGAATATGGGCTGTTAGGCGCATATGCAGTAGTCTCGCAAAACGGCGAATCATTCTCCGCGAGCGATCCGTATACTTCATCCGTCGAGATGTGCAGAAAGCGGAACAGCTCCCGGTCAACTCCCGTTAGCCCGGCAAAATATGCTCTTGCCTCTTCCAGCAGGCAGAACGTTCCATTCACATTGGTGTGGATGAAATCGCCCGGCCCGCGTATAGAACGGTCAACGTGACTTTCCGCGGCAAAATGGACAATGGCTCGCGGCCGGTGCTGTTCCAGCAGACCGCGAACTGTCTCCCGGTCGCAAATGTCTGCGTGCGCAAACTGGTACCGCGAGTCGGAAGAAACGTGCAGAAGATTGCGCGGATTGCCCGCGTACGTCAACTTGTCGAGATTGACAACCGGAGTTCCTTCCCGCGCAATCCATTGCAGAATGAAATTGGACCCGATAAATCCGGATCCTCCGGTTACCAGAATTGTCTTTTCCATAAAGGGCGAAGCGCCGGCTTTGCCGTAACCACAAATCAACTGACGGCACCGGCGCCTCTGATTGTAACGGCTAGAAGCAAGCTTCTTCCAATCCGCGGTTAGGATTTGCGTTTTGCGCTGTGGCCCAGAGCAACCAGGAAAATGGCGCTCTTGCCTTCCGCGTGAGGTGAGAAGAAACGGATGACATCGTCATCGTAAAAGGTAAGACCGGTTGCGCCAAGGTGTTGCGCATAGGCTCCGAGATAGAGTTTTCCGCCCAGGATTCCGGCTTCCAGTTGAACTGCGCGATACCCGCGATTGCCAAAGCGCCGCAGAATCGCTTGCAGGTCCGCCAGAAAGAAGACATCGACAGCAGCATCGGCTGGCAATGCCTGCTCCAGGCCAAGGTAGCCAGCTTCCTGCCGAAAATCCCCCTGTTTCAGGCACTCGAGCAATCTTCGATCGTGGTGGAAGACATAGGCGCCGGAAGCCATCCCTCCTACGGCGTGGACAATCAAATAGAGCTCATTGAGTTGAGATCCCATCGACTGGAGAAAGTCTGCAGGTATGCCACGGGTGGCTCGGTCGAGGAGGGTGGAGAGTTGCGCGAGGGTAATCGGGGTGGGCGCGAACTGGCGGGTAGAACCGCGGCGAAGGATAACCTGCTCGATAGGGTCTCGTGGAATCTCCGCGTCGGAAAGAGATTGGAGCGGAATGGGTGTCGGTACTGGATGCTGAGTGAATGGTTGAACACGGGCGGGGACGCCCGGGTCTAGATTGTGGCGCCATGCTTCCACTTCCGTGGGCCAATGCAGCGAAGAGGCGGCATGCATTTCTCGCATCAGCGGGTAGTCCACTTCATGCCGCGAGAGCGGAATAGTTTCGAGACCCAGAGCGGTGACTCTTGCTGGAGGATCCGGCGGAAGAGTTGCGGTGTGGCCAAGCGCCACCATGGAAAAAGCCACCTCGCGCCGGGAATCTACATCGAGCAACGCGTTTATGGTGTCGTCGACAAAGCCGGTAATTACTTTGGCGGGCAGGCCTGATGCGGTCGCGACCCCCAGCAAGTTGGCCAGCATGGTGCCATTGTCCCAGCCAAAATGGCGATAGGTGCGTGCCTGGTACTTCCAGGCATTGCGCCAGTAGGTACAAGTACAGACGATTATCAGGGGCGCATGCGCTATGGCGGGCTCAGCGCCGGTAGCTTCGACCAGTACCTGGCGATAGTCTCCGCCACGCAGCTTGCGCAAACCAAACTCTGCCGCGGCGAAGTGATAAACGGCAGCGGACAGATTGAGGAGATCGCCACACACCAGGTACAGCTCAACCTCGTAGAGTGCCCCGGTACAGGCGGCGGCGCGAAAGTAGATTTCTCCTCCGGGATATTTTCTAGCCCGGGTGATTCCGGCGGAAAGGAAGAGCAGTTGGGCGATTGTCTCCAGATCCGGGGCGGCTTCGGTTTGCGCGGGAATGCTCGCCGAAATGGCAGAGAGCGCAGCTACGCCGGTCTGACGCACCTCAGTAGGCAAAGGTGATGGTTCGAGCGTGGCATAGACCTTGAATGGAAGCGGCTGGTTAGCAAAGTCCAGGGCGTGGCGGTTGGCGCGAATGCTGGTGTAGGAGTGCTTTGTTGCGTTGTGATAAGTCTCGGTGACGTCGATATCGCGGTTCTCCGACATTTGAGCGAGATCAGCCGCATACTAATATAAATCCCAGGCTGATTTCAGTGGGATCGCGCGAGATCCTTCGCTCCGGGTGAAAAACGGCTCCTCTCAGGATCACAAGAGGGTAGAGGATCAGTCCATCAAGCCGCGCGACCACGATCCTTCCTGATGCCTGTAAGAGTTTCAGCTTCGATCTCTCCCCGCATACGATTTCTGCCCATCAATCCCGAATATACCATGAGTCGCGCCATCAACGC
>CATPBY010000350.1 GCA_955652845.1 uncultured Terriglobales bacterium
CGGCTTGGAGGCTGATCTGCTGCTGCTGACCGGCGGCGTTTCCATGGGAAAGTATGATCTGGTCGAAAAGGTGATGACCCATTTCCAGGCGGAATTTTTGTTTACCGGCGCGCAGATCCAGCCCGGCCGTCCCATCGTGGTCGGGCGGGTTGCGTGTGGCGCAGGCGTCCCCGCCCGCGATTCCACAGCCTCATCAAGCCACAAATACTTCTTCGGCCTGCCTGGAAACCCAGTGTCCACCATGGTAACGTTCGAACTCTTTGCCAGGCCGGTGCTGGAAGCGCTAGCTGGCGCATCGCCTGGCAAACTTATTTTCCTGCATGCGAAGCTCAAGTCGGAAATCACGACCAGGCCGGGCCTGAAGAGATTTTTGCCTGCGCTTTTGTCGGGAGAATTTGAACACGCGGAAGTGGATCTGGTCCGCTGGCAGGGGTCGGGGGATATCGCGGCATTGGCGCGCGCCAATTGCTATGTTGTGATTCCGCCCGATCGGGAACGCATCGCTGCCGGAGAGTGGGTCCCGCTGCTGATGCGGTAGAGTTAGACATGGTCCGGAAACTCTCTCACTATGATCGCGGCGGCCGCGCCAGGATGGTGGACGTTTCCGCCAAGCCGGCAACGAAGCGGGAAGCCGAAGCCAGCGCTTTCGTCGTTCTGAAGCCGGCCGTGCTCAAAGCTCTGCCCACCAATCCCAAGGGAAACCCGCTTGAAGTGGCGCGACTGGCCGGGATCATGGCGGCCAAGCGAACTGCCGATCTGATTCCCATGTGCCATCCGCTGCCGCTCTCGCACGTTGCTGTCGAAATGCGGCTGTGCGAGAATGGCGTCGCTGTCACCTCAAAAGTTGCGACCACAGCGGCAACCGGCGTCGAGATGGAAGCGCTGGTGGCTGCCAGCGTGGCCGCGCTGACCATATACGATATGTGTAAAGCTTTGGACAAAGGCATCGAAATTCGCCAGATCATGTTGGAGCATAAAACCGGAGGAAAGAGCGGGGATTACCGCCGCGTTCGCCGTGACTCCAGACCTCCATGCTGAACAACGTCAAAGTCCTGCTGGTGGATGACAACCCGATGGTGTTGGGAATGCTGCGGAGCGCACTGACGCCGCTGGCTAACGTGACCACCTCAAATGACTCGGCGGACGCGCTGTTGAAAGCGGTGGATGACCCTCCCGATCTGCTTGTCAGTGACTACCGCATGCCGGGAATGGATGGCCACCAGCTGGTCGAAAAATTGAAGAGCCGCCCCAACACCGCGGGAATTTCAGTGATCCTGTTGGCCAGTAAAGCCGACATCAGCGAAAAGTTGACTCATAACGAACCGATCGACGATTTTGTCGAAAAACCGTTCTTCCTGAAGGAAGCCACTCACCGCATCAAGCGGGTGATTGACAAAATTGCGCTGGAGAAGATGGCGAAGACCGCGGCCTCGGACGGCGTCCTGCGCGGCAGCCTGTCGCAGATGAATGTCATCGATCTGGTGCAGTCGCTCGAAATGGGCCGCAAGAGTTGCGCGCTGACTCTCACCAACAAAAGCGACAAGTGCGAAATGTATTTCAGAGAGGGTCAGGTGACTCACGCAGTTTACGGGTCGCTGGCGGGCGACCCCGCTGTATTTAAAGTCTTGCGCTGGACCGAAGGCAATTTCCAGATCAATTTCGAAGGAAAAAGCACAGAACAAACCACGCAACTCAACACTCAGGGTCTGCTGATGGAAGGTCTCCGGCTGGTCGATGAGTCCGCCAAGCATGATGGAGACAAAGCGGAGGAGGAAGAAGAAGATGTCCTCCTCGACTCCTGAGGTCCTCACCGCAGCGGTCCTCACTGTCAGCGATTCTTCGGCGCGCGGCGAGCGAACCGATCTCTCCGGTCCGGCGGTGGCGCAAGCCCTCAAGCAGCACAATTTCTCAATCATCGCTACGGAAATCGTTCCCGACGAAGAACCCGCTATCAAACAGGCGATTCAGCGCCTCACGAAAGCTGCTCGGCTGGTGGTCACAACCGGCGGAACCGGGATTGCTGAACGTGACGTTACGCCGGAAGCTACGCGCGCTGTCTGCGACCGGCTGCTCGAAGGCGTGGCCGAACGTATGCGGATCGCAGGCGAAAAGACGACTTCGTTCGCGGCCCTCAGCCGGGCTGTATGCGGGACCTGCGGACAATCGATTGTCCTGAACGTTCCCGGCAGTCCGCGCGGCTCGGTGGAAGCCCTGCAAGCGGTAATCGATCTTATGCCGCATGCGCTCGATTTGCTGCGAGGAAAAACCAGGCATGATTAGCTCTTCGTGTAACATGTTTGCGAACCGGTTTGTCGAGCGAAAAGGCCGGGGGTTGTCCATGGTTCGAACCGAAGTTCGAACCCAAAATACAGAGGAGAAAAATTCGTGAAGCGAGCATTAGCAGTTGTGGTACTCATTCTCTGCGTTGCGGCTTTAGCCTCAGCGCAAACCCTCACCCCGGCCGAACGGGAACGCGCGGCGAAATATCTGGAAAGTACGAAACAGGCCGTTCTGGACGCTACCGCTTACCTTTCCGAAGCACAATGGAACTTTAAGCCCGCTCCGGATCGCTGGTCTGTGGCCGAGGTCACCGAGCACATCGCAGCCGCCGAAGACCTGCTGCGCGGAATGATCGTCAGCAAAGTAATGACCGCTCCACCGCGCCCCTCCGGAGAAAATGTCACCGCAATCGATGACATGGTGCTGGCTTCGATCCCGGATCGCACCCATAAAGCGCAGGCCCCTGACTCCCTCAAACCGACTAATCGGTTCGGTTCGCCGCAAGGGTCGCTGAAGCACTTCATCGAAAGCCGCCAGCAAACCCTGGATTTTTTGAATCAACACGACGATCTGCGGGCACATGCCCTGGATAGTCCGCTGGGAAAAAAGCTGGACGGGTATGAGTGGGTCTTGTTTGTCGCGGCCCACAGCGAACGCCACACCAAGCAAATCAATGAAGTAAAAGCGGATCCCAACTTCCCCAAGAAGTAGCGCTGGGTTCGTCATCGCGGGGCGGGATAAGCTGCGACAATCCTCGCCCCGCGCGGCATCATACCGGCTCGAGAATTGTTCAACCAGCCCGCCTGATATTTTCGCGTAGACTCCTAGTCTTATATTCGGAAGATCCCCTTGAATACCGTCAAGCACATCCTGGCCCGCTACACTGCGTTCCTGTGGGCTTTGCTGAAACCTCTCGGCATATGGGGAGTTTTTGTAATTTCCGCTATCGACGCCGCCTTTCTAGGGCTGCCGATGGATGTAGTAGTCGCGACCTACGTCTATCAGGATCGGGTGCGGTTTCTGCTGTATGTATTGATGGCGTCGGCAGGATCGGCACTGGGCAGTATAGTGATCTACGCCATCGGGTACGAGGGCGGAGAGGAGTTGCTGCGAAAACGCATTTCGCCCGAACGTTTCGAAAAGTTCCACCAGGCATTCGACAAGCACCCCTTCTGGAGCCTGATGTTTCCCGCCATGCTGCCACCGCCCACGCCATTCAAGCTCTTCGTGCTTGCGGCCGCAGTTTCCGAAATGCGTTTTGGCCACTTCCTGCTGGCAATCTTCTTCGGACGCTGCGTCCGTTTTCTGATCCTTGCCATTCTGACTTTGGAGTTTGGCCCGGGATTCGTGCAGGGCGCGGTCGGTCTCTTCCGTAAACATTCTTACTGGATCTTGATCGCGATTCCCGTGGCCTTGGCAGTATGGCTGCTAATCTGGCAGATGAAGAAGAAGTCAGGAAGAAAAATCAGGAACGAAAGGGCAAATGCCGGAAAAGATTAGATGCAGGCGCGGGCGTCCCGCTCTAGCGGGCAGCGGCAACGCATTCAGGGAAGTCTGAGGATACAGAAAATCTCAGGCAGCCGCGGTATGGTCGCCTTCGTTGCTTAACATTCCTGCCGCCGCTTGCAATGCCACAGGGGTGGCAAACATCGCGGCAGTAAACAGCAGATCGCCTGCGACCGCATGCCGGAAGAAAGGCACAGCCGCCTCATAGCACGCCGCCAGGCCGTTCCAACTCTTCGGGTAGATGGTGCCCGCGGCCCAAACCATGAAGTTGCTGATCACAAAGAACGAAATTGAACTTCCCAGCGCAGCGCCC
>CATPBY010000351.1 GCA_955652845.1 uncultured Terriglobales bacterium
CTCAACAATATTTCCAAGACCGCAATCTCGAGCGAAGATTCGGAGCAGATGCTGGCCGAAATCGTCGGCCACATCCAGAAGGATTTCCACTTCGATCACATCGGCATTGGCATTCTAGACTACGCTACCAAGAACATTGAAATCAGAGCCGAAGCCGGCACCACTTCGCAGGCCCTGGGCAAGCGTATTCCGGTAGGAACAGGAATCTTAGGCCGGGTGGCCCGCACCGGGGAGAGGGCCCTGGTGCAGACCTCCGGAGAAACGCCGCTGCAGTCGGTGCTGGCGGATGCGCGGGCAGTGTTGTGTATCCCAATTTCCTACGGCGAGGCCCTTCTCGGGGTGCTGAACGTGGAGGACAAAGATGAGGACGCTTTCGCGCCGCAGGACCAGATAGTGATGGCGACGCTGGCCGATCTGCTGGCGGCCGCGCTGCACAACGCTTTTGTCTTTCAGAAACTGCAGCAGCAGTCCATCACCGACGGCCTTACTGGGATCAAAACCCGCCGCTTTTTCTGGGAGGCCCTCAGTTCGGAGTGGAAGCGGGCATCGCGCTCCGGGCGTCCCTTCTCTGTAGTCCTGATGGATCTGGACAAATTTAAAGGAGTGAACGATAACCTCGGTCATCTGGAAGGCGACCTCGTACTGGCGCGTGTGGGACGGCTGCTGGAGCAGAGATGCCGCCAATCGAACGTGGTGGCCCGCTACGGCGGAGATGAATTCATCATCCTGATGCCGGAAACCGGGGTAGATCAAGCTCAGGTGCTGGCCGAACGCCTGCGGCACTGGGTGGCTACAGACGCCATGTTGAGCGAACATCGCATTACGGGCAGCTTTGGAGTGGCCAGTTTCCCGGTGCACGGGTTTTCGGTCGAAGATCTGATCCGGGTAGCGGATGCCGGGATGTATGTTTCCAAGCACGCCGGTGGCGACCGGGTATCGACGGCGGAAGAGTTCGTGGAAGGCGAGACTGCGGCGGTACAGCGTCAGCTCATCTCCGGGTACATCGAAGGCTTCCTGCAGCGTGAGCACACCGGGCCCGAACATCTGGAAGAACTTATTACCACGCTCAAGAAACTTTGCGTCGGTGAGGACGAAGAATGCAATGTCGAGGTGCTGCGCGAATCGATTGAAACCCTTACCCACGCGGCGGAATCGCGAGAACTTAACAGTTCGGGTCACGGCGAGATGGTGGCCCGCTATTGCGGGATCGTGGGACGCGCTCTGGGTCTTCCGCCTGAGGAAATAACGGATCTGGGATACGCCGCCCGGGTACACGATGTGGGGAAGATTTTCATTCCCGAACGCACTCTGAACAAATCCGGCCCGCTCACCGAGGATGAATACTACCTGCTTAAATTACATGCTCGTGTGGGAGCAGAGATTCTGGCAACCCTGCCGAGCAGCGAGAAGCTGCAGAAAGCAGTCGAACATCATCACGAAGCGTTTGATGGTTCAGGATATCCTGCTGGCCTGCAGGGCGAGGGAATTCCTCTCTGGGCGCGGATTATGGCCATCGCCGATGCATTTGTGAACATGACCACGGAGCGCACCTTCGCTTCCGCGAAGACCAATGAACAGGCCTTGTCTGAGATCGAAAAGATGAGCGGCACTCGCTACGACGGAATGCTGGTGCGAATTCTTCTGCGCGAGTTGAAGGCGGAGCGCGCTTCCAGCATGGGGAATTGAACATTCCGGCTAAAATGTTCTCATGACCATTCCTCTTTCTCTCACTGACAGAGTTGCGTTAATTACCGGCGGATCGCGGGGTATCGGCGCCGCTGCGGTTCGTATGTTCGCCGCCGCCGGGGCACGGGTTCTGTTTAATTATGAAAAAGCCAGGGATGCAGCCGAACGATTGGTGACGGAACTTGGCGGTGACAGGTGTGTCGCCATCAAATGCAATCTCTCCGGAACCGAGACCGCCGGGGAACTGGTCGCTGCTGCCGTAAAGCGTTTCGGCCGGCTCGATATTCTGGTAGCCAATCACGGTATCTGGCCACCGGAGGACGCCCCCATCGAAAAGATGACGGACACGCAATGGCGCACTACGATCGCGGTCAATCTTGACAGCGTTTTCGCCCTGGTCAAAAACAGCGTTGCGCAAATGAAGAAGCAGGGGCGTTCCGGCGCCGCCGCCGGTCACATCGTGCTTGTGAGTTCGACGGCGGGGCAGCGCGGCGAGGCATTTCACTGCGACTATGCCGCCACCAAGGGCGCCCTGATCAGCATGGTGAAAGGACTGTCAGCCGAACTCGCGGACGCCGCGATTTATGTGAATTCCGTTGCTCCGGGCTGGGTGGACACCGATATGTCAGCGGCGGCACTGAACGATCCCAAGACTCGCGACAAGATTTTCCAAACCATTCCGTTGGGACGCGTAGGACGGCCGGAGGAGATCGCCGCTCCCATCCTGTTTCTTTGTACCGAACATGCCGGCTTTATCACGGGTGAGGTTTTCAATGTTAACGGCGGCGCGGTGCTATCCGGATAATACGCGCGGCAACTCGCGTTTGTCCTTCACAGCCAGACTCAAGCATCTGCGATCTTTCGTGTCTGCATCTAAACTGGAATCATGAAGTTCGTCATCGCCATTCTAATCTTCGCGGGACTGGCTCATGCGCAGGGTAACCCTCCAGCCACCCGGCCAGCGGAGGAAACTTCAGCAGGACAGGGCGCGCCGGCTGACCAGGACAATGCGCGTAAAGCTCGCGCCTTGCTTGACCAGATGATCCAGGCTCTGGGAGGGCAGGCATACCTGAACATCCAGGACATAAGCCAGGAGGGACGGACTTACAGCTTTTACCATGGCCGCCCGAACAGTTACGGGATCGTGTTTTGGCGTTTTTACAAATATCCCGATAAAGAGCGGATCGAGCTTACCAAAAAGCGGGACGTCATTTACGTGAACAACGGCGACAAGGGATACGAAATTACCTATAAAGGGACGCGCGCACAAGACGCCAAGGATCTAACCGACACCCTCCGCCGCCGTCATTATGCGCTGGACTGGGTTTTGCGTAGCTGGCTTGCAGAGCCGGGCATCGCATTGTTTTACGAAGGCCACTCGGTAGCGGAACAGAAACCCGTCGAACAGGTTACCATTATGAACGGGCACAACGAAGGGGTCACCCTCTACATCGACGCGGACAATCATTTGCCGGTGAAGAAGTCGTTTTCCTGGCGCGATCCCACGGACAAAGAGCGCAATGTCGAGGACGAGGTCTATGATAATTTCCGTCCAATTCAAGGGGTGATGACCCCGTTCACCCTTACTCGCTTTTATAACGGCGACATGTCGAACCAGCGTTTCCTCAGCTCAGTTACTTACAACCAGGGTTTGGCGGGGTCCCTTTTCCAGTCCCAGGTTACATACAGCATAGGGAAGCCTTAGTCGCAATCAGCAGGGTTGAAGGTCTGAGCGGTTAATTCTTGCGATTAACTTTCGATATGACACTTCGGGGTTAACCTGAAAACTGCTAGCGCCTAACCTGCCTCAATACAACTAGTTAAGCTGGAGTTTTGCGGTAGGTTATTTCGTTACTGCCACGTACTGTGGCTGATTTGCCACAGCCGAAGGTGGTTGCGCCAACTGTAGTCTTCTCATCAAACAAACTGTATCGGGCATTTATTTATAAGTGAGGCAGGAACAAACAATTCGCAATGCCGTGGACTGCCGCGGCGTAGGTCTGCACAGCGGCGCTCCGGTTCGTTTGCGGATTCTGCCTGCTCCGGCGGGATCAGGCATCGTGTTTCGCCGCATCGATCTCGATGGCTTCCAGGTGGAAGCCGTCAGCCGCAACGTCGCCCGAGTCAGCTACGCTACCAGCCTGATGAAAAAGGGTGTACTGATCTCCACCACCGAACACCTTCTCTCGGCCTTTATCGGGTGCGGCATCGACAATGCCATCGTTGAACTTGACAACCTGGAACTGCCAATTCTGGATGGCAGCGCGCGGCCGTTCGTCGAGGCCATTCGTAAAGCGGGTATCAAGCGGCAGCGGCGTTCGCGGACCTATCTTCGCATTCGCCGCGAAGTGGAGCTTCGCGAGGGCGACAAGTTCATCGCGGTCTATCCCTCCGAGACTTATTCGGTCGCGTATACAATCAATTTTGCTCACCCGCTCATTGGCAGGGAAACATTCCGTGTCGACCTCTCCGATGGCAAATACATGGAGCAGATTGCGCCAGCGCGAACTTTCGGCTTTCTCCACGAAGCCGACGCCATGCGGGAGCAGGGCTTGATCCGCGGCGCATCTTCGGAAAATGCCGTGGTTCTGACTCGCGCCGGGGTGATGAACCCTCCATTACGCTTCGGCGATGAATTCGTGCGTCACAAGGTTCTGGATTTAATCGGAGACCTGGCGCTTTTCGGCAAGCAGATTCTGGGAAGCGTGGTAGCCGATCGCGCCGGGCATGCGATGCACACCGCGCTGGTTTCGCGGGTGCTCAAGGATCGCTCGTTGTGGGAGGAAACCGCAGTTGAGGATGCCGATGAAACGGCGCCGGCCGTGGTCCAGGCTGCAGCGCAGATGGCGTGAGTTTTCCGCCCGGCGAAAAGGGACCGGTTAATGTTAGTCAGCGGGCTGGGGCGCGCGGTCGTTGGCGTCCCAGTAGGATCGCTGGACCAGTAACTTTTCGAGTTCCGTCCGGGCATGAGCCGTCAGCTGGGCAGCATAATGTTTCGCGGATTGCTGATGTTCAGGGGCTAATTCGGCGACGCGGATAGCCAGCAGCGGTACATCCGCTTCCAGCATACGCAGCAATCGCCGGGCGCGATCAATCTTCACATGAATAGGAAGCATCAGGCTGAATTCCTGTGGTGAATTTCCTATTAGACTGAAGGCCGAAGTTGCAGGGCGCAAGTCACAATGTGTATACCTCCATTGAGGAAGCACATTGCGTGGCCAGACCGTAACATCAAGAGATGTCGATTTCTCTTACCAAGGCCCAAGCCGCATTTCTTTCCACAGCAAACTGACTAACTGGAAACTCCTCCGTGCATGAACTAGTCTTTCTTTCACTTGGCTCAAACCTGGGAGATCGTGTCGCCAACCTGAACACGGCTGTCTCTCGGCTCCAAAGCCTGGGTGAAGTATCCGCAGTATCTTCTTTTTATGAAACAGAACCTGTCGGCTTCGCGGCGCAGCCCTGGTTTCTGAATTGCGTAGTCACGCTGAAGACCGAAAAAACGCCGGAGCAGGTGCTCACAGGTATCGTCAGACTGGAAAAGGAGATGGGCCGGGTCCGCGCGCAGAAAAACGGTCCCCGGATCATCGATGTGGACATTCTGTTGTTTGGCGACTTAATTCTTCAGACCAAGGGATTAAGCATTCCTCATCCTGAGATGCATCAGCGCCGCTTTGTGCTGGAGCCGCTGGCGGAAGTCGCTCCCGAGGTTCGGCATCCCGGGTTGAAGCTCACCATCCGCGACTTGAGAGACGAGCTCCCCCCGGGACAAGCCGTACGCAAGCTGGTTCAGGCGTAGCAAATTCGCGCGAGTGTGGGATATTGCCAACCTTAAAATTCGAGGCGAAGCATGAATTGAATCTGACGCGGCAAGCCAGTTCCTGTGTTTGGAGAAGCGGAATTGTCATTGTTGTTGTTGAAATTGTTCGTCGTATTAATAAAGCCCAGGGAGGCTACCGGTTGAATAACCCACTGGTTGGGTACTGGGTTCCCGCTGCTGTCGGTTGCCTGCTGATAGTTGAAGGCAAGATTGTCCAGGCTCGGGTCGCCGAATTGAGTGTGGTTGAAGATATTGAACACCTGCACGCCGAACTCGGCGGAAACACGCTCGGTTATCTTGGTTGTCTTCGTTAGCGCCATGTCGATCTGCCAGGAGTTTGGCGCCCGAATCACACCGTTGGGAGCATTGCCAAACCGGCTCAAGAGGCCACAGGTATTGGTGCATACACCAGTACCGGGGTCGTTCGCGCCCGTGGGGTCCAGTGGTGGCGGCGCGAACGCGGCGGGGTTGACCGGAATGGTGTGATTATGAACACCTCCGGGCAAAAACAGAGGGACACCAGGAACAAGGTCAGGTCTCTGCGTGGTTTGATCGTTGCCATCCGGCAACTGGTCGGGACTGACGTTCATGGTTATGGTTAGGGGATGACCTGTGTGCCACAGACCCACGCTGCTGAAGCTCCAGCCGCCGACGATCTTGTTCAGAATGCCCCCTTCATTGAGAAAGCGCTTACCGGCCCCGAAGGGAAGCTCGTATACAGCATCCGCGGTGAAGTTGTGGCGAACATCAAAGACGCTGGGTCCTTTATCGCATTGCAGGCAATTCACATTCTCCGGTCCATTTGATTCGCCGCCTCCGACCGACCCGTCGTTAATGGAATGCGACCAGGTATAGTGGGCCTGGAATGAGATACCGTTCGTAAAGCGGCGCTCCAGGCTGGCCAGCAAAGCGTGGTAGCTGCTCGAGCCAATGTCGGATTTGAAATCCACCGAACCGTAAGGGTCCCCGCCGGGATAGAACTGGTCCAGAGCACGCTGGCAAATGATATTGCCGGCCGCGTCGGTCCCTTGCGGCTTCGTGGTGCAGAAATTTACCCCTCCCCGGGAAAACAACCTCACGCCGCGCGAGCCGAGGTAATGAAGAGATGCGACAAAATTCCCCGGCAATTCATTTTCAAGCGACAGACCCCAGGTCTCCGCGTAAAGATCGCGACGGCCATGGCGTTGCAAGGCCCGCGGTTGCTGCTGCGTCGCCACCCCTGCCAGGCCGCCGAGGTTAGGAACTTCCTGCTGATAAGCGGGCAACAAAGGGGTGCCCGGGCCCGAGGGATCGAAATTGGCGAACGCGGTGAACCGATCGCTTTCCAGTCCGGCGTTCAAGTCGTCATTTTGGGCGGCCCCATGATAGATTCCAAAACCTGAGCGAATGACAGTCTTTCCATGCAACTGCTCCGGGGCCCAGGCAAAGCTGACGCGGGGATCGAAATTCCGATAATTCGGGTTATAAAGAGCGGGATTCTTTGGGCAAGGGGATGTGTTAATAGGAGTGGGAAAAGGGCCATTCGTAGAACCCGATCCCAGGCACACCCCGTGGAACTGATTGACATCGAAAACCGTGGTGCGATTGTCGGCCTCGTTGGCTACGCCGTAATACTCCCACCGCAGCCCAAGATTCAAGGTGAAATTCGGAGTGACCTTCCACTCGTCCTGGAAATAGGGCATATAAAACGTGCGCCGAAATTTGTGGCAGCACCATGGAGCGGTGAAGGAAATCCCGTAGAGACTGGCGGTTTCGAAGCCTGCGTCGGAATTGCCAAAATTGAGAATATTGTCAGCGGTTTTCCCCTGGTTCAGCCTGATCCTGCGGATCTCCATTCCCGTCTTGAAGGTGTGGCGTCCTCGAGCCCACGTCAAGTTGTCGACCACTCCGTAGGTTGTGCCGACTTCGTGATCGGCATTAATGTCGTTAATCGTCACCCAACTGGCCGTCTGCACCGAGTAGTTCAAGGGGCCAGCTTGAGGGTTGATAAAGGGAGCCCGGTTCACAAAAATCTTGGTTTCATTCAAAACCCTTGGAGAAATGGTTCGCTGCAGGGCAAGGAAGTAATTCGCCGGATGATTAATGGTCTGGATCAGATCGTAGGGGAGAGCGCCGCTGCCGTTGGTTCCGCTCACCAGGCTGATGTCCCGCTGGGCGCGCCCATAGAGCGTGGTCTTGTCGCTGATTTTGTAATCCATCCGGAACAGCCAGGTGTCTTCATGGACTGTGGTCGGAGCGGGACTGGTGAACAGGTCGGAATCAGGGGAGCCCTGGCTGGTTTGATCCGCAAATGCGCCATCGGGATAGACATGCACCGGGCTGCAGCTTCCGATTGAACCGGTCGAGGCGCGCCAGGGGAAGGCTTGAAGGATGGAACACATTTGTGGCGACTGAGCCAGAGTTATTCGTTGCTCGGCTGGGGAGGGCACGGCGAGCTGGTTGGTGGTGGCTGCGTACTGACGAAGCCCCTCATAGTTCACGAAGAAGAAAAGTTTATCCTTTACGATGGGCCCGCCCAGGGACAGACCGTATTGCCCGAAGCGGAAGGGAGGAATGGCTGGATTACCGTTAATGTCGAAATCGTTAAAGTTGCGGGCATCGAAGACGGAATTTCTGATGTAGCCAAACAATGAGCCGTGAAACGCATTGGTGCCCGACTTGGTGACTACGTCAATTTGTCCGCCCGCCTGAGTGCCGTATTCAGCATCGTACAAGGCGCTGCTGACGCGATATTCCTCAATTGCGTCCTGAGAGATCTGCAGACGCGTTTGCGACTTCTGCGCCTGCTCCTGTATGCCTCCCGCGTCAACTCCGTCGAACTGGAAGTTGTTGTCGTCTCGCGCCCGCCCGGCAAAGCGGATCGTGCGCTGATCGCCGCCACCGTCATCCTGAGCGAACGGCGCGAGAAGCGTGAAACTTGCCCAGTCGCGTCCATTGTTGGGTAGGTTGGCGATCTGCTCAGTATTAATGACCGTTGCGGCTTCGGCGGAACTGCGCTCAGAAGGAGCTGCGGACGCCCTGACCTCGATCTTCTCTCCAACTGCGCCAATATCCAGACTTACATCCAGGGTGCGGGTCTGGCCGACTTGTAAATCAACGTCCTGTACTTCTTTGGTTCTGAATTTTTCATTTGAAACGGTCACGGTGAATCGCCCCACCGGTAGGCCCGCAAAGCGGTAATATCCGTTGGAATTGGTCCGCTCCGCCCAGGTGATGCCGTTTTCCACCACCAGAATCCGTACTCTGGCTCCAACAATCGCAGCTCCGGTCTGATCGGTCACGGTTCCTTCGAGCGCGGCGCGATCTATCTGCGCCATCGCGGTGACCGCTGCGACGCTCAGCAGGGCCAATAGGAAAATCGCGCGTGATAATTCGCACCGGACCAGAAAGTACAGAAAATACCCGCTTCGCATATGGGGCATAAAGACTCCTTAAGCGTGGGTGACTTATTTGCCTAAGTACTCGGCTAGGTGGAGGGAGCCTTGCAAGGGATGCTAGGAACTCAGGATTACAATGATGTTGAGTTCTGATGAAAAGTGTGTGAATTCTTTTCCACAGGACTAATCAAACCGGTCCAATTTCCGGCCGACATTTTCTGGATTGCGGGAATTGAAAGTTGCGGCTATGAGTTGCTCCACTCGGTCTTAATGCTCGGGGGTCGCAGCAGGGTTTGCATGACGACGCAGTACTGTTCTGTCTTTTCTTTCAACGCCCGCAGTTGCTCTAGAGAGGCCTGCGGCCCATCCAGGTCGAATTTCACACGAATTGCTTCAAACCCGACGGGCACGTCCTTGGAGAGTCCCAGGGTACCTTGCAGATCCAGGTCTCCGGCGACCGTCACTTTGATGTGCCCGGTCGGGATTCCCATAGCGGTGGCGACCAGCTGGCAGGTTATCTGGGCACAGGCTGCCAGCGCGCCGAGCAGAAGATCGCCAGAACAGGCGGCTCCCCCGGGCCCACCCACTCCCTTGTGCGCCTCGGCCTGGTAGACCGCTCGTCCGATATCCACAGAGCAGCTCATCGGAGTTCCTGTCTGCGAACCACTTGCCGTCAGGGTAATCCGTGAACTGTCAGGTTCGCGGCGATACTGCTCTTTTAACGGCCGTTGCAGCGATCTAACATCCATAAAACCCTCCACCAATTTTGATATGCTTCATGATCTGTGATGTGGGCATCTGGCGCCGCACCTGAAGCGAGTTATTGATGGGCGAGCGGCTTACAACGTCGAATCCGGTCGCAACACCTCAGAATGAGGGGCAGACACTGCCGTCCGGCACGCGGTTCGGCCGTTACGATATTCTTTGCCCGCTTGGAGCCGGAGGCATGGGCGAAGTTTATCGGGCTCGAGACTCTCGCCTGGGTCGCGAGCTCGCCATCAAAATTCTCTCCCACAAACTCTCAGCGGGCAAAGCCGACCTGGATCGTTTTGAGCGGGAAGCCTGCTCCGCCTCCGCCCTCAATCACCCCAACATAGTAACGATTTTCGAACTGGGCCAGGTCGACAATACTTACTACATTGCAATGGAACTTGTCGAGGGAGAGTC
>CATPBY010000352.1 GCA_955652845.1 uncultured Terriglobales bacterium
CATTTAGGGGATGACTGGGTTTATAAGGATGGAGGAGTGCAATCATGAAGGCAGCTGGAAGCGTAATTCTGCTGACGTTAGGAATGTTGCTTAGCGCGTGTGGGGGCGGGGGGAATGGCACGGGAAATATAACCGGCAGCTGGAGCGCAACCCTGAACAACCAGGATGGAACTCCCTCGGTGTACGCGTTTACCACGTCGTTCACGCAGAACAGCAGCACCTCGGTGACGGTTTTCAACTTCAAATTCAACTCGACATCAGATTGTTTTGACGACGCCACGACCACCGAGACTTCGTTGTTCACATTGGGTGGCGATTTCAACGGCAATGTAACCGGGACGTTGGTTCTGAACATTACATCTGACAAGAACAATAAACTAAATCTGCAAGGGAACATTAACGGAAAAACCATCTCGGGTACGTGGAGTTTGACGGGTTCGGCGACGTGCACTGGCTCGGGAAAGTTCACTATGACCGAGATGTAGAAGCGAGTGCGCACCGGCTAGGACGCCCGCACCTACATCAGGCGGTGGCTTTGTCGATTAAGGGCGCCGGGGCTTCGTCGCCGGCCTTTGAAGTCACCGAATCAAGCTCCAGCTGTTCCTGGCCACTGAGGACAGTAACCCGTCCACGATAAGTTTTCAGATGCTTTTGGGCAGTCTCGAAAGCTTCCTGGGCGCGGTTCAGGTTCTTGCCGACGTTTTCAAATTGAGTCTGGAAGTAGTCGAAGGATTTCTGTGCTTTCGCCAGTTCGAGGCGGCTCTTTTCGAAGCGGCTGGCGACTTCATACCATTTGTGCACCAGCGCTATTGTCTGCAGCGTCATCAGCAGAGTATTGGGCGAAACCGGGAAAACGTGCTGCTGGTTGAGCCAGTCAGCCAGCTCGCGGTTGCGAACGGCTTCCATGTAAAGGGTCTCGCTGGGCAGATACATCAGAGCGATATCAGTAGTCCCGTGTTCCGGCTGAATATAAGCCTTGATGCGCTTGGCTTCCACACGCATCACTCGCACAAATTCATGGCGGGCGGATTCGATCTCCGCTGCGACGTTGCTTTCGAATAGTGCCAATACCTGCTCGCGGGGAAATTTCGCGTCGATGGGCAAGCGGCGATCAGGGAACTGGATCATGGCGTCGGGACGTCCGCCATCGGGCAGGGCGGATTGCATCTCGAACATATTTGCCGGCAGGAAATCAGCCAGCAGACGTTCCAGGCTGGCTTCTCCAAATTGACCGCGCAAATGCGGAAGTTTTAACAGATTGTTCAAGTCATTGATGGAGTTTCCTAAAGCCCCTACTTCGCGCAACTGTTCTTCGGCCGCTTTCAGGTGCTGCTGCACTTTTTCGAACTGGGCAAAACCTTCTTTGATATTTTGGTCGAGCTTTTGCTGCACCTGGTCGGTGATGGCAAGCAGTTTGGCGTCGACGCGATCGCGGATCGCATCCAGACTTTGCGCTGTCCTCTGATTCAGGTTGTCAAACTCGGCTTTGAGCTGGGAAGTGGTCAGGGCGAGCGATGAGGTCAGCTCACTTCGGGTGCCGGCGAGCCCCACTGACTGCTCCTGCCGGCAGGCCTTCATCTGATCTTCGACCGCATTGCGTACCAGAGAGAATCCATCGCCCAATCGATCACTGACCTGCTGGCGGAGATCGCCTTTTGTCTGCTCCAGCCGGCTGGCCATGTCCGCCGTGGCCGAAGTGAACTGGCGCGACAGATTCTGATAAAGCGTCTCCGATTGGGCCGTAAGTTGTTTAGATAACTCAACTTGCGGTGTAGTGCCAGACTCCCGCCGCAACTGCAAAAGGGCCAGAATCAGAAGTACTAGGTTGAGGACCAGGACTAGGCCAAGCAGTAATGAGAGAAAGGCCAATTCGCAATGTCTCCGCTGTAATGGTGCTTAGAGGGATTGTAGAGCGTATCGTCCAGTTAACAAAGCAGGAGTTTTACTCCCGGTCCTGAAGCGTAGGTAACTATGCTTCGCGCCCTTTTAGCTTCTCTGGCCATTGTTCTGGCGAGCGCCACTGTTCCGGCCAAAGCGCCGAAACCGAAACCGGTCAGTTACCGGTCGGACGGCGCGTCGCCAAACTCATCCCTGATGTCCTATGACGCGGAGGCTGAACAGCAGCTTCTGATGCTTGCGAACCAGGCGCGTGCGCGGGCCGGACTTCCTCCCTTGCAGAGGGATGAAGGACTGACGCAAGCGGCCCGGCAGCATGCTTTCGCTCTGGCATCACAGCCGCAGCTTTCGCATCAGTTTTCTGGTGAACCCTCGCTGGCTCTGCGGCTGGCGGCGGGCACCACCCTCCATCTGAGCCGGGCAGGAGAAAATGTCGCCTTGGGCACGACCGTGGAACGGGTTCATGAAGATCTCATGCTTTCACCTCGACATCGGGACAATTTACTGAATCCTGGGTATAACGTAGCTGGCTTCGGGGTAATCCGCAGTAGAGACCGGCTATACGTGACTCAGGATTTCGGAGAGGGTGCGGTGACCTACTCCTCGCAGAAGTCGGATGAAATGGTGGCTGCCAGCGTGAACCGGATGCGCGTCAGCGCTGGATTGGCCCAGTTGCAGCGTGTCGAGGATCGTGCCACTCAGACTGCTGCCTGCTCCCTGGCCGAGGCGAATACACTAAACATTCCTTTACCTCGCGAGATTACCAGCCGCTACGTGCTTCGTTACACCACGATGCAGCCCGAGGCGGTGCCCGAAAGCGCGTCAAAAATTATCGAAGTCCGATCCATCCAGAAATTTTCGGAAGGGACCTGTTACTCGAGGACGATAACGTATCCGAATGGTGTGTATTGGGTAGTGCTGACGTTCTTCTGAGCCATGCGGCCATTCGCAGGCCGATCGCTGAATTCCCAATCCTGATCGATGCTTTTCTTTGAAGCGGCTGCGGCGGAGAACTGCCCGTGCTAACCTGCAAGCTGCGGCTCTCGAGCGTTTGCCCAGCATGGAAATATCCCCAAAAATTCGGGTCGGGACTGCGGGCTGGTCTTACAAGGACTGGGAAGGAATTTTCTATCCTCCGGGCATGCAACACCGCAGACAGCACCCGCTCGAATTTCTAGCGCAGTGCTTCGATATGGTGGAAATCAACACTTCGTTTTACGGACACATCAAGCCACATCTGGCGAAGTTGTGGGCGCGGAAAGCAGCGGCGGTGAATCCCAGTTTTGTGTTCACTGCCAAATTGCATCGCTCGTTCACCCATTCTCCTCTAGCGGTGATGGAGCCGACGTCGGCGGCCACCATACAGCCGAATGATGAAGATGAGAGGTTGGCCCGCGAAGGCCTGGAAGCGCTAGCGGCGGAGGGAAAAATGGGGGCGCTGCTGATCCAGTTTCCCGTTTCCTATAAAAATACTTTGCTGAACCGCGAGTATCTGGACAAGTTGCTGCGGCAGTTCATCGAATATCCGCGAGTGGTGGAGGTGCGGCATGACAGCTGGGACAATCCGGAAACGCTTGACTACTTTACCCACAAGAACGTCGCCTTCTGCAACATCGACCAGCCCCGGCTGGGACGCTCGCTGGAACCTACCGAGCACGTGACTTCTCCTCTGGGCTATGTGCGGCTGCATGGGCGAAATTATGACCAGTGGTTTGAAGCGGAGAAGGGCGCGGACCGCTACAACTATTTCTACCGCGAGCCGGAACTGGCTGGATGGAAAGAGAAGATCGAACGCATTGCCCGCAAAACCGACGTCACCTACGTTGTAGCCAACAACCACTTCCAATCCAAGGCTGCAGCAAATGGGCTGCAATTGAAAAATATGCTTACGGGACGGCGAGCAAAAGCCACGGAAGCGTTGTTACAGCATTATCCCGAGCTCAGAAAGATTGCGGACCCGATTGCCGAGGATGATGGTGGGCAGGATTTGTTTCGGCTGGCGTAAGCACGCGCGGGCACGCCCGGCGCCCACACTCCCATTTTGAGGCGATAGATCCCTCTCTCCGCCTGAAAAGCGGCTGCGCTCGGGATGACGCCAACAGAGATGCACGCGAGATCCCTCTTTTCGCCTGAAAAGCTGTTGCGCTCGGGATGATGGCTCTGGCGATGGGGACCCACGAGGATTATGCACGAGAATTATGAATGAGGGACTGACCTGACGCAGGCGGAGACGCCCGCGCCTATATTAGGTTGCCAGGACGGCTGCGCTTACATCTTTGGGGGCGTAGTGGGATTCTACGTAATCGTCGAGAATCTGGATAAACTCGGCTACAATCCTGTCGCCTTTCAAGGTGGTGAAGAGACGGCCATCGACGTAAACCGGGGCTTTCGGTTCTTCGAAGGTCCCGGGTAATGAGATGCCCAGGCTGGCGTGTTTGGATTCGCCTGGGCCGTTGACCACGCATCCCATGACTGCGACTTTCATCTCTTCAACGCCGGTATATCGTCGCTTCCACGCCGGCATCTGCTCACGCAAGTAGGATTGAATCTGCTCAGCCATTTCCTGGAAGAAGGTGCTGGTGGTGCGTCCGCATCCAGGGCAGGCGGTGACCTGCGGGGTGAAACTGCGGATGCCCAGCGACTGCAGAATTTGCTGGGCGACCCGGACTTCTTCGGTGCGATCGCCGCCGGGAGCGGGCGTAAGCGAAACCCGGATGGTGTCGCCAATCCCTTCCTGCAGCAACACTCCAAGCGCGGCGCTCGAAGCGACAATGCCTTTCGCTCCCATGCCAGCTTCGGTCAAGCCGAGATGCAGGGGATAATTGCAGCGGGCGGCCAGCGAGCGGTAAACATCGATCAAGTCCTGCACACCGCTGACCTTCGCGCTCAGAATGATCTGATCGGGACGCAGACCATATTTCTCTGCCAAGGCCGCGGAATTCAGGGCGCTCACCACCATGGCTTCCATGGTCACTTCGCGGGCGTCTTTTGGCTCCGGAAGACGTGAATTCTCGTCCATCATGCGAGTAAGAAGGCCTGATCGAGCGAACCCCAGTTCACGCCGATGCGCACCGGCTTCTGATTTTCGACTGCGACTTGGATCTTGGTGCTGAAGTTATTATCATCCTTGCGGCCAATTCCGACGTTGCCGGGATTATTCCGGTACTTGGCGAGGGCCCGGGCGCACTCAGGATATTTCTTGAGCAGGATGTGACCGTTGTAATGGAAGTCGCCCACGATGGGCACACGTACGCCTTGCTGGTCGAGTTGCTCGACAATGGGAGCGACGGCCGCGGCCGCTTCCTCGTTATTCACAGTCACTCGCACCAGTTCAGACCCAGCGCGGGCCAGGGCCGATACTTGCTGGACAGTCGCGCGGACGTCAGCCGTGTCGGTATTGGTCATGGACTGCACCACAACTGGTGCATCGCTACCGACACGCACCCCTTCGATCGAGGCGGTAACCGACTTCCTACGCTGGATATTAGCCATGCGGAAGCTCTAGTTTAGCAGAAAGGACTGGTCTTAACGGGCCTTGACAGGTGTTATACAGAACAGAGCTCCAGAGCTACAGAGCTGATGAGCGCGCGAGCGAAGGCTCCTTCGACTGCGCTCACGGCAGATCCCGCGCCAAACAGTCAATTCAGGGCAATCGCTGCATAATGGCCGGCCAGGTCTTTACCAGGTCGTTATAGATGACCATCACTGCGAAGAGCACCAGGAACACGAAGGCTGCCTGATAGATGCGCTCTTTAATCGGCAGACTGATATCGCGGCGCATCAGGCCTTCGACAAACAGCAACAAGATTACCCCACCGTCGAGGATGGGAATGGGCAACAAGTTAAAAATGCCCAGGTTTAAGCTGATCATTGAGGTCAGTTCCAAGAGCGGAGTCCAGCCTTTTCTCCTGGCAGCCTGTCCTGCGGCGCGTCCGATGCCGATCGGACCCTCGATAGAACGGATCGAAATTTTGCGCTCGATCATCTTCCTGACAAGTTCCAGGATGAGGAGCGAACCGTCTTTGTTCTGCTGGAAGGAACGACGCAACGCCGCCGTAAATGGCAGGGTCGTCACCTTCATGGGATCGCTGGCAATGCCCACCCGGTAACGCTTTTCACTGAGCCCATTTCCGTCGGACAAAATCGGTTGCATGGTGAAGCTCTGGAGCTGTCCCTGGCGGCGCACTACGATTGCGATCGGCTTGTCTTTTGTGCGCTTTAGAGTTTCAACCATCGCCTCCAGTCCGGCCATCTGCTGCCCGTCGACGGAGACGATTTCGTCGCCCACCTTTAACCCGGCTTTCTCCGCCGGCATGCCTGGTTCCAGTTCGGTGATGGCGAAGTTCGGCTCTTTGGGGGTCCATCCGGTCGAGCCCATCTTGTTGGGACCGAAGGCTTCGGGCACGATGGTCTTGTCGAATCTCTGGCCGGCGCGCTCGATGGTGATGCTGAGAGGCTGGTCCGGACTAAGCGCCTCTTTCGGGACTACCTGTTCCCAAGTTGGGTTCTGGATGCCTTCAATCCGAACAATGCGATCGCCAGCCTGTATGCCAGCCTTTTGGGCCGGGGTATCGTCGACCACGTAGCCGATCACCGCCGGCTCGTCCAGGACGGCGGGGTACTCGTAGTGGACCATGTAGACGCCGGTGAGCAGGCCAATGGCGAGCAGGATGTTCATCGACGGTCCTGCGATGGCGATGAGAAAGCGGTGCCAGCGGGGATGGGAGAGAAATTCCCGGGGATCGCCGGTGCGTTGATCCATGGGGTTTTCGCCGCTCATTTTGACGTAGCCACCGAGCGGAATGGCGGCAATCCGGTAGTCGGTTTCGCCCTTGCGAAAACCCAACAGCCGCTTGCCAAACCCAATGGAGAAGACTTCCACCCGCACGCCCAACAACTTGGCGACCGCGTAATGGCCGTATTCATGAATCAGGATCATGAATCCGAGAATTACCGCAACGTAAAACACAGTACTAATAAATCCCATCATAAAATTAAATGACCCTATCCCCGGGTTGAAGCATTCGAGGCCGGTCGTAACGCTTTCGCTCCGCCGAGCCGTTCCACCACATCCCTTGAGAGCTCACGAGCCTGGCGGTCCGACCCCAGTACATCTCCTATAGATTCCAGTTTAATGGCATTCGTTTCATTAAGGACCTCTTTAATCACCCTGGGTATCTGATCGAAGCGGATGCTGCCATCCAGAAACGCGGCTACGGCGACCTCGTCAGCGGCATTGAGTGCAACGGATTTCGCTCCCCCTGCGTCAGCCGCTTCATAGGCCAGACCCAGGCAGGGGAATTTTTCCACATCGGGGGGAATGAACTCGAGGTGCCGTAAGTCCATGACCGGAAAGCGCAAGTCGGACGAAACACGTTCCGGATAAGTTAATGCGTAGAGGATAGGCAGCCGCATGTCTGTCACAGAGAACTGAGCAAGTATACTGCCATCCACAAACTCCACCATGGAGTGAACTGTGGATTGCGGATGAACCACAACCTTTATCTTATGGGGCGGTAAATTGAACAGGCGGCAGGCTTCGATTACCTCAAATCCTTTATTCATGAGGGTGGCGGAATCAATGGTGATTCGCTTGCCCATTTGCCAAGTGGGATGCTTGAGCGCCTGCGCGATAGTGATCGAAGCGAAATGTGATTTTGGGGTGTGCAGAAATGGTCCGCCGGAAGCGGTGAGCCAGATACCGTGAACTTCGTCGATTTTTCCTGCGCGCAGGCATTGATGAACTGCATTGTGTTCGGAATCGATCGGCAAGATGGGGTTGCCTTGCCGGCGCGCCTCCGCGGCGATGAGCTCCCCGGCGGCGACCATGCACTCTTTATTGGCTAGTCCTATTGTTTTTCCTGCCCGGACGGCTTCATAGGTGGCTTGCAGACCGGCGACGCCAACAATCGCGCTGACTACGAAATCGGCTTCAGGATGGGTGGCCACACGCACGGCGCCTTCGGATCCATGCACCACTTCGATGTCTTCAAGCGCGGCGATTTTGAGCCGGGCGCGAAGAACATCCGCATCGGCCTCGGCTGCAACTGAAACAATGCTGGGCTTCCAGCGCTTTACCTGCTCGAAAGCGGCATCCACGTTGCGGCCTGCTGCCAGGGAGACGATCTGAAAGCGCTGGGGATAAGATTCGACGACGCTGAGGGTGCTGCGGCCAATGGAGCCGGTTGAGCCCAGGATGGCAATACGTCTCATGAGCGCGAAATTCGAGAACCACAAAGGACGCGAAGCATCACGAAGGAGGGCATTTCGCAGGTGTGAGTGAGCCGTCTCGCTTAGTTCTTCTTCTTCGTGGTCAAAGCTGTGACTACTGCATCACGCGCCAAGCCGCATAGTACCACAGCACGGGAGCTGCAAAGAGCAGGGCATCAATGCGGTCGAGCATGCCTCCATGGCCGGGGAGGATGGTTCCTGAATCTTTTACACCGGCGCCCCGTTTGATCAGCGACTCGACCAGATCTCCCAGTTGCGCGGCAATGTTGATAGCGGCGGAGAGCAGCAACACCGGCCATAGCGGCGGCTTCTGCAAAGCGAATAAGCCGTCTCGTCTTTCGATGAGATGGACATTCAGGAGCGCTGTACTGATGGGCAACGCGTAGTTGTATAACAAAGTTCCCACCGCCAGGCTGGCTACTAATGATGCCAGCGCCCCCTCCCAGGTCTTCTTGGGGCTGATACGAGGTGACATGAGATGACGTCCCAGGGAACGGCCGACAAAGTAAGCGAAGATGTCACCCGCCCAGACCAGCAAGAGCACGTACAGCAGCAGAAAAGCGCCCGACCATTGTTCGCGCAACTGCACCAGCATTCCCATAGGCAGCGCGACGTACACGAAGGCGAAAGTGGAGACCAGTGCCGCGGGAAATGCCGTGCTCAGATCGGGGCGTCTCATCGCAAGGGCAAGAAAAAAAAACGGAGCCGCAGCGGCTGCGAAGCCGGTGCTGTAAGTGAAAATTGCGGTTGAAAGCAGAGGTTTATCGTTTCCGGGATTGATTGCAAGGAAAAGAAAAAAGACGCCGACAAAAACATAGGCAGGCCAGCGCAGCGGCCTGATTCCGTAAGCCTCCGAAAGCTTGAGCAGTTCCTGAACCGTAAGCAGGGCAACCAGCGCGGCCACCATTGCCAGCACCGGAATGGGAGCGCGCAGAACTAATGCCAGGACAATCGGAATCAGGACAACCGCGGTGAGGATTCGCTTGAGTAGCTGCAAGCCGGCTTAGCTCCGGCCTGACCGCAAACGCTGTGAGACCGCCGCGCCTGCCCGCTGAATTCCGGAGCGAGAACTTGTCGAGTTGTGCAGTTGTGAACCGTCTGCGGCCAGACCACCTGCGGCCAGGCCACCGTAACGCCGATCACGCTTCTGATATTCGGCAATGCCTTCGAGCAGATGCAAGCCGCGAAACTCCGGCCACAACGATGGCGTCACGTAGATCTCGGCGTAGGCAAGCTGCCAGAGCAGGAAGTTGCTCAACCGCATCTCGCCGCTGGTGCGGATCACGAGATCGGGATCGGGGAGATGCCGGGTATAGAGATGGCGGGAGACAGAATCTTCATCGATCCGCAGATGATCCAGCCCCCCATTGCGGGCGGCGGCGTCCACGATGGAACGAAAGGCGTCCACCAGTTCGGTACGGGCGCTGTAATTGAGCGCCAGGGTTAACACCATGCCGGTGTTGCCGGCAGTGGCCTGCCGCGCCCATTCCATCTTTTCCTGCACTGAAGGGGGCAGTTCATGCTGGCGTCCAATGTATTCCAACCGAATGTTGTTTCTGTTGAGGGTGGGGACTTCAGCCTTCAGATAGCGGCAGAGCAATCCCATCAGAAAATCGACTTCACTCCTGGGACGCTTTTTCCAGTTTTCCTCGGAAAATGCGTAGAGCGTGAGAGCGGAGATACCGACGCGAGCCGCCGTCTCAACCGTCGAGCGGACCGAGGCGACCCCGGCGCGGTGACCCGCCACGCGCGGCAAATGACGCCGCCGCGCCCAACGGCCGTTGCCGTCCATGATGATTGCGATGTGCTTCGGGAGCCGTTCTGGATCAAGCCGCCGGTAAACTTCCGCTTCCTTGCGATCCAGCCCGGCAGGAATCGTTGCTGCTTGCAAGCTAACCTCTGCTGTTTGTTGAAGCTAACACAGGGTGAAGGGGGATGCAATGTCAGGGAAGAGGCATCCAGCACGGGGCAAATGCAGGCGCAAGCGTGCACGCTCGTGCTTACGCGCCAGGACGCACGGTTCAGAACGCCCGCGCCTAACGTCTCGACCTGTGCTTCTACGCGGGTGGAGAGGTTTTAGGACGTTGCTCAGGACAGGTCCGCGCCACATAACATTACGCGTCACGGGCTTCCTCAGGCACCACTTTCAACTCCAGCTTTTCGGTCCAGCGGAGGACTGTCAGGAAGCTGCTCACTCCAACGCGCGCATCGGTCAACAGGCGATGAAGATCGTCCACCCCGGCGACCGACTTGCCATCGAGAGCGACGACGATATCACCTTCACGCAGGCCTGCCTTGCGGGCCGGGCTGGCTGCGGCCACCGACATGACCACAACGCCGTTTTCGCTTGGCAGGTCGTAGAAGCGCACCAGGCGGCGATGCAGCGGCACGGTCTGGGCTTCGACGCCAATGTAGCTGCGGCGAATGCGTCCGTCGCGCAGCAGGCGCCCGGCGACAAATTTTGCGGTATTGATTCCGATGGCGAAACACAAGCCTTGCGCCATCGGGATCATGGCCGTGTTCACGCCCACGACCTGGCCAGCGGAGCTCACCAGCGGGCCACCTGAATTCCCGGGGTTCAGCGAAGCATCGGTCTGGATGACGTCCTCAATGAGACGGCCGGAGTAGGAACGCAGGGAACGTCCTAATGCGCTCACAACGCCTGCCGTCACCGTGTACTGAAAGCCGTAGGGATTGCCTATCGCAATAGCCAACTGGCCGACGCGAAGTTTCTGCGAATCTCCCAGAGGGGCGGCAAAAAGATTCGGCGCATCGCTGGTCGGCACATCGATGCGAATGACCGCCAGGTCGGTAGCGGGATCGTCGCCAATCATTTGAGCAGGGAAGCGGCGGCCGTCGGACAGGGAAGCTTCGATTCTCCTGGCATCATGGACGACGTGGCTATTGGTGAGAATCAGGCCGTCTGGCGTAAAGATAAAACCTGAACCTCCGCCCTGCCGCTCCCGAGGCTCACCCGTCCGGCCTCTGGCCACTTGCGCAACCTCGATCTTGACTACGGATGGGCTGATTTTCTCCGCTGCGCCAACCACCGCGTGGGAGTAAGCGTCAAGCAGGGACGAATCATCTGGGACGCCGGGGACCATCGTCTGCTGAAGCGGTTCCGAATAGTCCGCAAGAGTCTGGGCATTCTTTTCTGAATTCATGGTTGCTAGATGAAAGCCGGCACAGTTCGGATTCAGCGGGCTCTCGCGGCTCGGCATCGGCCACTCCGCGCGAGATCCCTCACTCGGCTGAACTGTGCCGGGTTTCGGTATGACGGCTTTTTATAGTAGGCGAGTAAATGTCGTCCCATCTGCACAATTCCGTCATCCCGAAGTCCCGCGTTTTCTTCAGCGGGGCGAGGGATCCCGCGTGCACAAC